>JAPLYY010000032.1 GCA_026395315.1 Candidatus Shapirobacteria bacterium
GACAATTCTACTTTTCCTCCGCCAATTTTTGCCCCAAGGGTCGCTGCCAGCATTATCCCCGGTCCTCCGCCATTGATAATAATATATCCATTTTCAGCCAGCAACTGGGCGGTTTTCATCGCTAGATCAAAATGTTTTTGACCTTCGACTGCCTCAGCGTCACCAAAAAACGCCACCCGAACAATTATTTTAGTTGTTTTTTCCATCTATCAAATCAAAATAACTCTTTTCCGAGTATACAATGTTTGCTCCGGCTTTTTCTAGCAATTTTACATTTTTATTATTTACTCCACCATCAACTCCAACTCTTTTAATAAATTTGGCCGCCTTTTCTATCCAATTAAATATTCTTAAATCCATTTCTCTTTCCTCAAACCCTGCCTTCCGTCCCATTAATAAAATTACGTCGGTTTCCTTTGGAATATCGACGATTTCAGTTTCCACATCAAATGCCAGTCCGACTTCCAACCCCTCATTTTTAACCAAATCTACAAATTTTTCTCTGTCACTCATCATTTCCACCTGGCCAACAATCCGGCTAGACCCAACAAACAGACATTTTTCCACCCAATTTATCGGTTCATTTACCATTAAATGAATATCCCACAGAATATTGTTGATATTTAAATCCAATTTACTCAACAATTCCAGCTCAAATGTTTTTCTCTTAGCAAATTTATTATCGCAGACATCAACCTGAATCCAACGGCAGAAATCTTTAACCTCCTTAACCCTTTTCTCCACGTCAAAAATATTTGTTTGTAGCCCGGTAGTTGGAATTATTTGCATATCTCTATTCCCATCTCAACCAGCCGGCAGCTATAGCCATATTCGTTGTCATACCATGCCCCTATGGAAATCATATCGTCAGATACCACTTTAGTCATTCTGGTATCTATTACGCACGATGCATTATTACCAACGATGTCAGAGCTAACCAGTGGGTCATAAGATACTTTTAATTTACCAACCAATTCCGGGCTGACTGATGCTTCTTCAAAAATCGCATTAACTTCTTCAACCGTTGTTTTTCTTACTAATTTAAAAGTCAAATCAGAATACGAGCCACACACTACCGGTACCCGGATCGCCGTTCCGGCAAATCTGCCTTTTACTTCCGGATAACAGGCAATTACTGCCTCAGCCGCCCCAGTGGAAGTTGGCACAATATTTATCGCTGCTGCCCGTGCCCGTCTTGGGTCTTTGCCAGAACCATCAACAATATTTTGGTTGGTAGTGTAGGCATGAATAGTTGTCAGTACCCCTTCTTGGAACCCGATTTTCTGGTCAATTAATTTGACAATTGGCGCCACGCAATTGGTAGTACATGAACCGTTAGAAATTAAAGTCTCGTTTTTATATTTATCCTCATTTACCCCTAAAATATACGTTGGAATTTTTGGATCTTTTGCCGGTGCCGATATAATCACTTTTTTGACATTATGTAATCCCGCTTTCATGTCCGTAAATGCTCCGGTGCATTCCAATACTACTTCAGCCCCATAATCTTTCCAATTGATTTTTGCCGGATCTGTTTCCCCCAAAAAAGGAATTTCTTTGCCACCAACCACTAGTCTGCCTATCTCCCCAGCCTTTTTCGGATCAATAAAATCAATCCGATAAGGGAGCCGTCCGTATACTGAATCGTATTTAAATTGCATCGTATACACTTCCATTTCCATATCACCTTTGGTATTGATTGCCACCATTTCCACATCGTATTTTTCCATTATAATTGCCCTCAGTACCACGCTCCCAATTCTGCCAAAACCATTTATCCCGATTTTTATTTTTTTATTTTCCATAATTAATCATACAGCGTCTATTTATTCAAAAGTATTTTTATTACCTTTTGAACTCTCACTCTAATTTCGTCAACTTTTCTTACAACCAATCCACTGAAATTACCATCAATTGCCTTTTGAACTTCTTTATCAAATTTTTTTCTTGTTATAAACCCACCAAAAAGATTAAACGGCTGATGATCCCTTCCATATTCTGTATCATGTTCCTCTGTCATATTATGGTCTTTATTCCCATGCCGGTAACTTGCCTTTAGTCAATAACTCGAGCATTACTCCGCCTCCCGAACAAACATAATCAATTTTATCTTCCAGCCCCAATTCTCTAATCGATGCCCCTGTATCCCCGCCAGCAATTATTTTATAAGCCGCGTTTGACGCGGCCACTGCTTTGGCAATTTCTTCAGTGCCTTTTTTAGCCAGAGCATTTTCAAATAGACCCATCGCCCCCGCCCAAATAATTGTTTTAGAAACTTTTATTATTTCTTTAAATTTATTTATATCTTCATCACTCAAATCCAGTCCATCCTCTCTTAATTTAGCTACTACAATTTTAGGCTCCCCTGTCAAGGGGAGCTCCTGCGAAGCAGGTGAGGGGTTTAAAAGTTTCGGTAGTTTTCCTCCAATTAATATTTTATCCGCCTTCTTTTCTAATTCTTCTAAATATTTTAATTTGTCTTCTTTTGCCCCGCCCAAAATCACTGTCAACGGCTTTTCCGGATTTTCTGCTACTTTAGCAATTTTTTCCGCCTCTTCAATAAAACTTAACCCATAAAATCCGGGTAAATTTTTATATAACATTATTGATCGGTGTTTCCGGTGAGCCACGGCAAAAGCGTCATCGACATAAAAATTACTCATTTCCACCAATCCCTTCAGAAAATCTGGATCATTATTTTCTTCTCCTTTCCAAAATCTCAAGTTTTCTAAAAATACAATTTGATCAACCGCCAATGCTTGATCAATTTTCTCTTTGTCTCCTACGTCTTCAATAAACACGCTTTCAATTAAATTTTCTCCATCTGGCTCTAATAACGACATTAGATCCAAATAAACCGATTTTAAGGACAAAGATTCATCTTTACTTTCAGGTCTTCCTCTATGCCCAATAATGGCAATCTTGCATTGTTTCCCCAACAGTAACTTAATTGTCGGAATTGATTTTACTAATCTTGAATCATCACCCTCGGCCACGTCCAAATCCATTCTCAAAATTACTCTGGTGTTAGGTAATATTTCACTAACGCTGCGCAGATTCATATGCTTTGATTTTGTTAATTCTTCTAATATATCTTTCTTCAGACCCAAACAATGTTTCTAAAAATATCTTTACAATTTCCCGATTATCATCCTCCGGTACTATATCCGCGTTTAGGCACAACACGTTCATGTCATCATCATTTCTGCCTGCTCTAGCCTGTTTTGCCAACATACACAACCCCGCCCTAACCCCCTTCACTTTATTGACTGCCGCACACACTCCTACCCCCGAACCGCAAATCAAAATTCCTTTCCCATTTTTCAATACCACTTTTTCTCCCAGTTTAAAGGCAATATCCGGATAATCATCATCAGCATTATATTCGGTAAATCCCAAATCAATCACCTCGTCATTACAATCTCTTAACATTTGAATTATCTTTTCCTTTAAATTAAAACCCCGATGATCGGCCCCAATATATATCATGTACTATACTATCTTACCATCAATGCCTACTATTGAAATATCCGGCCGTCAGTTTAATTACACCCTTCAACGCAAGTCAATTTTGTCCCTTCGTTTACGTTTAAATTCAACCGGATCTTTTGCCGTCTCGGCTCCTCATTTAATACCCCAAATTTTTATCGATAAATTTATTTCTGAGCATGCCGGCTGGATCATAAAAAATATTAAAACACCTTCCAAGTTTCCTTCGTTTTTAAATATCTTAGACAAAAAATATGATCTAATTATTTCCAAAACCGCTCATGATTCAGTCGTAGTTTTTGACGACGAACAAAAAATATACATTAACTCTCATCTTCAAACCAGTCCACATATAAAAAAACTTCTCGATAAAAAACTCCGTATCCTGGCGGCCAAGCTCATCAAATTCCATTTATCCAAATACGATTTTAAATATTCCCATATTTCTGTTCGTAATCAATCCAGCCGTTTTGGTTCCTGTTCTCATTCCAACAATCTCAATTTTAATTGGCAAATTATTCTTTTCCCTTTGTCTATTTTTCAACATATTCTTCTTCACGAACTTTGTCACACAGTTGTTAAAAACCATTCGGTAAAATTTTGGAATCTTCTGGCTACTTATGATCCAAATTACCGCGCCCACCGCCGTTGGCTTAAATCCAAAGCCCCCAAAGTCATGATTTTTTCCTAAATTTCCATCTCCACTCCCACCGGGCAATGGTCCGAACCATAAACACCTGTCAGTATAAACGCTTCTTTTAAATTCTTTTCTAATTTTTCATCCATAAACATATAATCAATTCTCCAACCCACATTTCTATCTCTGGCTCGGGTAAATTGGTCCCACCACGAGTAGGTGACATCCTCTGGATGTAAACAACGGTAAGTGTCTATCCATCCTTCTTTTTCCAATTTATCCATCCATTTTCTTTCAATTTCTAAGAACCCAGAAGTGTTAGAATTTTCCTTAGGCCTGGCCAAATCGATCTTTTCATGAGCCGTATTAACATCCCCACAAAAGATTACTTTTTCACCTTGTTCCCTCAAGTTATTAATATATTTCAAAAAATATTCATAAAAATCCAGTTTATATTGCAGCCGACCCCGGTCTCTTTTGCCATTAGGAAAATAAACATTAAGCAGGGTAAATTCATCAAATTTGGAAATTAATACCCGCCCCTCCGCGTCCCAATCATTATCCCGGTTGCCCACAATTACGGTTCTTGGTTCCATTTTTGAATAAGTGGCCACTCCTGAATATCCCGCTTTTTCCGCATCGTTTAAAAAAAAATAATAATTTTTCGGCGCCCCGCCTGGTATTTGTCCAATTTTCGCTTTAACTTCTTGAAAACAAAAAATATCAGCTTTATCTTTTTTCATAAAATCGTATAATCCCTTTTTCACTGCCGCCCTCATTCCCGCCACGTTCCAGGAAATTATCCTAATTTTCATCCTTAATTATATAATCTTCTTATGGATCACGTCGCTTATATGAAACCATCCTGGGGTTTATTACCCAAAATTCTCAACGGTCAAAAACAAATTGAATCCCGTTGGTATCAAACTAAACATTTACCTTGGGGAAAAATTCAAGTCGGGGATACTGTCTATTTTAAAAACTCCGGCCAACCCATCACTGTTAAAGCTTTAGTTAAAAATATTCTGTCTTTTGACGGACTAACTCCAACAAAAGTTAAAAAAATACTCTACAAATACAGTGATCTTGATGGTATCGATAAACAAAATCAAAGTTATTTTTATAATTTATTTAAAAACAAAAAATATTGCCTGCTAATTTTTCTTACCAATCCTCAAAAAATTATCCCTTTTGATATTAATAAAAACAGCTTCAGCTCAATGTCCGCGTGGATTACCATCAATAATATTGATACAATACGGGTACAAAAACCAGTGGTGGCCGAACGGTTAGGCGAAGGTCTGTAAAACCTTTTTGAGCAGGTTCGACTCCTGCCCACTGGACTTATTTCTTTAAGACATCAACAATTTTCGCTGTTATTGGCCATAAAGTGGTAGCAGTGTATTCATGATACTCTTTTGAAGTCATTTCCGATAACGTTATTGCTCTATTTTCAGGAATAAAAAACCAGTCAAAATAATAACCAAGCTTCGTAATTCGTAATTCGTTTGCTGCCGAACCTTTCGTTCTGACCTCATCTGAAACTATTTCGCCGTTAGGCATAGCCAAGGCAATTCCATAACCAAAATAAATAGTTCGGTTTGTTTCACCATTTAATTTGTCTAATAGTTTCCGAGTATTTGTTACATCCGACTCATACTGATTGTCTACTCCTAAAATCATTTTTTCATTACCAGTTAATTCTTTTTTGGTTTCTGTGCCCGGCCAGCCGCCCAAGGCCTCAAATTCGATACCTCTGTCAAAGGAAACCGACATTAAACCTGATGCCTGACAATAAGCTCTGGCTTTCAACTCACTGTCACCTACAAAACTACCCGAATTCTCTTCAACATCAATATTTATCCCCAATCCCTTTGGGTTTACAAATTTATACATCTTATCTAATCCCAATTTCCGACAAGAATATAAAAATGGTTCGATCTTTGATTTATTTGTCGTCGCCACAAGTAGTTCTTTCATGTATCTTTTTATCAGTATTATACAGTTTCATTATTATTCTGGTATTAAATACCCAAATAATTTCCCGATAGTTCCGAAACAGGTATAATAGGTATAAAAGTGTCGTGGACGCTTTTGATATACTTCTTTTGTGCATCTTTCCCACTTAACTCTTGAAAATTTTCGTTCTTACTCTAAAGTCGCCTTTGATTTTGAGCCTAAAATAAACCTTATCATCGGTCCCAACGGTTCCGGTAAAACCAATATTCTGGAATCAATTTATTTCCTGGCTTCCGGTAAAAGTTTTCGTTCTTCCTCGTCTTTACAATTAGTCAATTGGGACCAAAGTTACACTATCGTTCAGGGTACTTTAATAAAAAACAGTGAGCCTGTCGAGCTGGAGGTTCAGCTTTCGCAAAATCCTTCCACCAGTTCACTCTCCCGTAAATTTTTAGCTGATAATGTTGTTAAAACCCGTTCCAAATATCTTGGCACTTTACGGACTGTCATTTTCGAACCTGAAGACATCCGCCTGGTTACCGGTTCGCCCACCCGTCGTCGGGATTTTCTGGATAGTGTTTTTCAAACTTCCGAATGGCGTTACGCCTCAGCTTTGTCTCAATATCATCGGGCTTTACAAAATCGTAATCAACTCTTGGATCTTATCCGTGATCATCAGGCAGCCATTACTGAATTGTTTTATTGGGATCAATCAATCGTCAAAAACGCCGAAATTCTCCAAAATTACCGACAAAACTTTATCAAATCTGCCAACAACTTCTTTTTTTCTCATTCACATCCCGAAATCCGGGAAATTTCTATTAATTATCAACCATCCATTATTACTGCTGACAAAATTAATAAATTACAGAACCAGGAAATAGCTCAGGGGTACACTTTAGTCGGACCTCACCGTGATGATTTTTCTCTCGACAGCCTTCACTTTAATACTCCGGACAAAAACTTAGCCTTTTGGGGTAGCCGTGGCCAGCAACGGTTGGCTGTTTTAGCCCTCAGATTGGCTCAAATAAACTATCTTGAAGAAACTTACCATGAGCTACCGATTTTACTGCTCGATGATATTTTTTCTGAACTAG
>JAPLYY010000034.1 GCA_026395315.1 Candidatus Shapirobacteria bacterium
GGCAGTCATCATCGAATCCAAAATGGACCAATTTCGCGGCCCGGTGGCTATGGCTATTGTCAAGCAGGGCACTCTTAAACCGGGTGACATGGTTTTTGCCGAAAATATTGCCTGTAAAGTCAAATCTCTGCTTGATTCCTCTGGCAAACCCATCTTGATGGCCTTACCCAGCACTCCGGTGGAGATACTTGGCTTTGAATCCGTTCCTGCTGTTGGTGCCGTTATCACTCCGGTCAGCCACGAACCAACGATCATCAAATCTACCCAGGCTGTTTCACTAGACCAATCTACCACCAAATTACCAATCGTTATTAAAGCCGATGTTAGGGGCACTTTAGAAGCTCTTCTCAACAGTTTTAGTGATGACGTGGTTATTGTCCATTCCGGCGTTGGCCCGGTTTCCGATAATGATATCTTTTTGGCCCAAGCTGCCAAGGCTCAAATCTTTGCTTTTAGTGTGTCTGTACCTAAATTTATCAAAAACTTAGCTGACAATGCCAAAGTAGCCATTTTTGAGTCAAAAATCATTTATGAAATTATCGAGGAGATCCAAGCTCAGGTGTTGCGGCTTTTAGACCCCACTATTGAAGAAACTACCTTAGGTGAGGGCAAAATTATTGCCGAATTTAGCATCGACAAAGTCCGGATTGCCGGCGTTAAAATCACTAAAGCCGAGATGACCAAAGGCGACACCATCCATCTTAAACGGGACGATAAAATCATCAAAGAATCCAAAATTGAAGGTATTCACCAAGCTAAAACTACCGTGGATAAAGCCAAGACTGGTAATGAGTACGGTATGACTTTTCGGCCATATATTGACTTTAAACTCAACGATGTTATAATAGCCTATAAGAGTTGATAAATAACATGAAAAACTACAATACTACTTCTCTTCAGCCCCTAATCAATCAGGCCAAATCCGTCCTGATTGCTGTTCCCCAAATGTCCCTTGACAGTATTGGTGCTGCCCTAGGCATGGCTTTAGCCTTAAAAAAGGCCGGTAAAGACGTCAAAGTTTATTGTCCCACTAAAACTGATCAAAACTACAGTAAATTAAGCGGCCTTGAATTATTAACCGATACAATTTCCAGCTCCGACCTGGTGGTGACTCTTGACTACCCGGTTGATCAAATCGACAATGTCTCATACAACGATGATGGCGGCCACCTCAATTTGATTGTTAAAACCAAATCCGGTGCTTCCAAAATTGAGAATAATAAAATTAACATTAACAACGATTCCGCTTCAGCCGATGTTTGCGTCATGCTTGGTGATGAAACTTCCCTGGCTAATGCTTCCGATCTAACTTCTAAAGGCAACTGGATTTACATTTCTCCGGTAAACAACACCAAAACCTGGGCTAAAGCTAGTTTAATTGATCCCGATGCCCCGTTTTCAGAAATATTTACCTTTTTATTGCCCATGCTTGGATTGAAGTTGGATATAGATTCCGGCAAAGACTTGTTAATCGGTCTTCGGGTTGCTACCCAATCCTTTTCGGTTAACGTTTCTCCGGAAACCTTTGAAGCCGGCGCTGTCTGTCTGCGTGCTACCCAGCCGGAAGATGTTCCCGCTGCTACTCCGGTGGTTGAGCCAACCCCAATCGAAAATGTCGAACGCACTGGTGGTCTTGTTCCCGGCGCGCGAGCAGCGTAGTTTCCCACGCGCGGGGCGTTGCCCACGCGGTTAAACGAATGTGCCATCCTCCACCGCGCTGGCGGTGTTATACGCACCATCCACGGCGGCGGCGAAGTCGTCCAGAATCGCATCGTACCCTGATTCTTAATACTGTTGTCGTCGGCGACCAACGTGTTGTTGTTGGAGAAGTTCCGGGAGTAGTCGTTAATGGCAATATTTGTTCTGCCCGCCAGAGCTAAGATTTGTGTTATAATCTCTCCTAGACTATTACATCGGTTTTTTGGGAGCCATTCCAAAATATTACATTTTCACCGACAAATAGCCCAAAAATTTTATGGCATTAACTGCTGACGAAAAACAGGACCTGATTACTAAGTATTCCCAAGCCAAAGGCGATACCGGTTCTCCGGAAATCCAAGTGGCTCTTCTCTCCAAAGAAGTCGAAAAACTTCAAGGTCATCTGGCTGAAAATAAACATGATTCTCCCGCCAAAAGGGGACTTCTAAGTAAGTTGGCCAAGCGTCGTCGATTATTACGCTATTTATCTTCACGTAACCCCGAAAGATACACCAAGATTATCAAAGATCTCGGCTTGAAAAAATAAAAAACTATGAACAAAAAAATTTCTGTCGACCTCAATTTAGGTCAAAAAACTCTCAATTTACAAACCGGCATTCTCGCTCCTCAAACCAACGGCTCAGTTTTGGCTACCTTGGGTAAAACCGTCGTTCTGGCTACCGTCGTTCTGGGAGCTCTCGACAAATCGAAAGATTATTTTCCACTTTCAGTTGAATTCACCGACAAACTATATGCCGGCGGTTTAATTAAAGGCGGTAAATGGAATAAACGCGATGGCGGTCCTTCCGACACGGCCGTACTTTTTGGCCGTATCATCGATCGTTCTGTTCGTCCCCTTTTCCCCGCCGGTTTTAAAAACGAAGTCCAGTTGATGGTGACGATTCTTAGCAACGACAAAGACAATGACGTCGTCATCCCGGCCTTTTTAGCTTCCAGCGCCGCTTTAATGATCTCCGATATTCCCTTTAACGGTCCGGTATCACCAGTTCGAATGGGCCTAAAAGATGGCAAATTAACTCTTTTTCCCACTCTGACTGATCAACTTACTTCCCCGATGGACCTTCTGGTCTGTCAGGATGCCGAAGGTATCAATATGATTGAAGCTGAGGCAAATATTGTTGACAATGATACCTTTCTTAAAGGTATCCAATTAGGTATTGCCACCGGCAATGATATCAATGCCCAGTTAGTTGATTTTACTAAAAAATACGGCAAGACCAAAATCGAATATGAGGATTTATCACCCTCGGTCGAATTACTGGCAGAAGTTGAGACATTAATTAAACCTGATATTGACGAATTTCTGGCCAATGGTGCCGATGGCGCTCATATGGCCGGCGAAGCCAAAATCAAAGATAAAGTTAAAGAATATTTCAAAGCCAGAATTAAAGCCGAAGAATTGGAAGAATCCATCGTTATGGAAGCGGTAGACACTTTAATCCGAAAATATTTCCGGGCTGCTACTCTTGCCGGTCATCGTTACGACCAAAGAGCCGTTGACGAAATCCGTCCTCTTAATATTGAACTCGATCTTTTACCTTGTACCCATGGTTCGGCCTTATTTGAACGCGGTCTAACCCAGACAATTACTGTAGTTACCCTCGGTTCACTGTCGGAACAGCAATATTTACAGGATAGTAACGGTGAAATTACCAAACGTTATATCCATTATTATTCCGCCGCTCCATTTTCTACCGGTCAAACCGGCCGTACCGGCCGCCCCGGCCGCCGCGAAATCGGTCACGGTGCTCTGGCTGAAAAAGCCCTAATTCCGGTCATTCCTTCTATCGACGACTTTCCCTATACTATTACCTTAACTTCGGAAGTTTTATCTCAAAACGGCTCCTCCTCCATGGCTTCCACCTGCGGCTCAACCATGAGCCTGATGGCTGCCGGTGTGCCGATAAAAGATAAAGTCGCCGGTATTTCTGTCGGTATGGTTTCCGATGATAAAAAATATTTACTTCTAACCGATATTGCCGGTGTTGAAGATCACAATGGTGATATGGATTTCAAAATTACCGGTACCAGGTCGGGTATTACCGCCATTCAGCTGGATATCAAACGTATGGGGTTAAGTTTTGACATGATCCGCGACACTTTTGCCGCTTCCACCACAGCCAGAATGTTTATTTTAGATAAAATGGATTCAGTTCTCGCTTCCCCCCGCACTCAGTTGTCTGTCTATGCACCCAAAATCAAATTAGTTAAACTTCCTGAGGATAAAATCGGTGAAGTTATCGGTAGCGGCGGTAAAACTATCAAAGCTCTGATGGAAAAATATGATGTCCAGATCGACATCGATGATGATGGTAACGCCTCGGTGTGCGCCATTGATGCGGCTAAAATTGATAGTTGTGTTACCGAAATAGAAGCCATGATTAAAGATGTTCAGGTTGGTGAAGAATATGACGGTGTTGTCACTCGGGTTGAAGCCTATGGTGCCTTTGTTGAATTTCTTCCCGGCCGCGAAGCTCTGCTTCACGTTTCCGAAATGAGCGGGGGATTTTTAAATGATCCTTCGGCTATCATCAAAATCGGCGACAAACTCCACGTCAAAGTTTCCGGATTCAATGACAACCATCAAATCAAATTAAGTGCCCCCGAATTCAAAGCGGCTCATCCTGGCGACCCCAATGCCATGCCCAACCGTGAGCGTCCTCAATTTGATCGTCCCCCCCGACCCTTCAATAAGTTCGGTGGTGGTGGTTTTAACCGCGGCCGCTAGACCAAAACTTCGGAAACTTGTATACTGAATAGATGGATCCCACACAGCCAACGGCAAGCGAAGCTATCGCCAAACTCGTCGCTAAATCTAAATCAGTCCAACTGCCCTCCGGTCTAACGGAAAAATTATCGGAAATGTTTTCTCAGTTGGAAATAAATTCCCGCTCGGAAGATACTTTTTGGAGTTTTTACCAATCGGTGGCTAAATATCTCGATTGGATTATTGCCCTACCTTGGACAACCTCTAGTCAGGATATTTTGGAGTTGAATTTTGCCAAACAAAAGCTGGATGAAAATCATTACGGACTTGACAGTGTTAAAGAAAGAATTCTCGAATATGTTTCGGTCTTAGCTCTCCAAAAAAACCGCAATCCCGACCATCAGCCGCAGGCCCCAATTCTGCTTTTTTCCGGACTGGTAGGGACGGGCAAAACTACCATGGCTATGTCGATTGCTCAGGTTTTAGGCCGGCAATTAATCCGGATACCCTTTGGTGGTTTGGGCGACCCCCTTTATCTTCGCGGCCAGTCCCGGGTCTACCCCAATGCCGAGCCCGGTGCTATTATCCGTGGTCTTTCTGTTGCCAAAACCAACAATCCGGTGATATTGCTCGATGAAATTGACCGGGTGGCCGACGATGCTTTAAATACCATTATGGGAGTTTTAGTCGAGCTTTTAGACCCGGAACAAAATAATCATTTTACTGATCACTATTTAGATTTTCCCTTTGACTTGTCTCAAGCTCTGTTTGTCGCCACTTGCAACAACACTACCAGGATTGCTACCGCCGTCATGGACCGCCTCGAACCTATTCAAATGCCATCGTACAACGATGAAGAAAAAATTGCCATTGGCCGGGATTATATTTTACCTAAAGCTATTAAAAACGCCGGTTTAACTCCTGATGAATTAAAAATTACTGATGCCGTCTGGCCCAATATCGTCCGCCCTCTTGGTTTTGATGCCGGTGTCCGGACCTTAAAACGTAATATCGAAGGTCTGTGCCGCAAATCTGCTTTTCAAATTATGTCCGGAAAATCCAAATCTATTGTTGTGGATGAATCCAACATTAAACAATTTATGCCCCAGTGGTAGCATGAAAAAATTTATTACTGTTACTGCCATTATCATCATAGTCGGATTGTGGGCCTACTATCTTTATCAAAACATATTTGCTTTGACCTCTAAAAGCGAAATCGCCGAAATTACTAAAAATCTACCCTCACCCACCACCATTATTATTCCGACTGATAAACCAACCCCTACCCCCGCCTTTTCCGATTTGGATTTGATTAAACTAGCTTTTGCCGAAAAACACGGCAAACCGGTTTCAGAAGTTATCTTAACCATTTCCGAAAACAACGGTTTAACTGCCCAGGGGTCAATCAGTTTTGTCGGCGAAAACGGTGGTGCCTGGTGGCTGGCCGCCAAAGTTAAAAATGTCTGGATCGCCGTCCAGGACGGTAATGGTTACGTTGCCTGTGAGTCAGTAACTGATTATAAATTTCCCAAATCCATGGTTCCTGAATGTGTCGATGTCAACGGCAAGTTAAAAATTCTATGAAATTAATCTATTTAATTTTAACCTCAATTGCTTTCACCATTTTACTCGTTACCCTCTATCCCTTCCGCCAAAAATATTCCTACCCCAACGCTTTGCCTACACCCACGCCCACCAGACCGACCCCTACATCTGTCGAATGGCAAACTTACCGCAACGACCAGTACGGCTTCGAGTTCCAATATCCCAATACTTGGGATTTAGACTTATCTTTAGCAGAAAAAACTTTATATCTCTGTCATACCAACACTAGTGATGCATGTGTACAAATAAATTTCCAAAAACCAAAAACCAGCAACAATATACCAATAAAATCAATTATTTTTAATAATCAGAAAGCTATCCGTTACGATTTTGTTTCCGAAGGCGAAGGCGTCGAAGGTTATGTAATAAATGTATTGATCAAAAAACCAATATATATTACTGCTTTCGCAGACCCGGAAATTGATAAAATATTATCAACTTTTAAATTTTTTACCCCCATAAAATACACCTGTCCTGCGGCTGAATGGGTTGACTGTATGCCCGGTCCCGGAGTTGTTAAACCTCAATGCGATTCCGCTTATTTATCCTGGGTCACAGCCAATTGCCCCAATTTTAAAGGCGCCGCTTTATGAAACCAATTTTACCCCTTCTTTCCGCTTTTGTTATTTTTCTCTCCGCCCTTCTGGTTCTTTTTACTCCTCTCCGTCCTCAACTTTCCTTTGTCACCCCCGAATTAAAACTTATTACTACCCCAACACCAATTGTTACTCTAGTCCCGGAATTAAAATCAGAATGGTTAACTTTTAATAATCACTATTTTAGTTTCCTTTACCCTGTCGGTTTGTCCGTCGTCGACAATTCTATTAATTTATCTCAAGGTAATAAAATAACTTTTACTACAGTTTCCGATTCTTCAAAAACTATTGCCGATTATTTAATTAAACAAGACAAAATTTCCCAAACTGCCTGGGAAGGTCAACCCTCTTATCAAGTCACCAACACTAAAAAAACTGTAATTAACTGCTTAAATTGTGTTCAGCGTCAAGAATATTTACTGGCCGCGGATCTTAATGTGATTTCCACCTATTTTAAAAATGGCAATAATATTTATAAAGTTCAATTCCAACCTATTCCTGGAAATTCCACCGAATCCGACATTTTTATGTACGATCAAATCCTCTCCACTTTTAAATTTACCCCTGACACTTCCACTTGGAAAACTTTCAAAAGCAAAGTAGCTCCATTTGAAATTAAATATCCTACCGACCTCCGTTTAAGTTCTTGTTCTGACAAAAGCGATTGTCTTGGATTAGAAGGTCTTGATAACAATAAAATCAAAGACGAGCCGAATCGGTTTTATATTTTTTTTAATCCCATGAGTAATTTATCTGTCAACCAATCTTTTGATGATTGGTTTTCCCAAACTATTACTCAAGATTATCGGCCTCAATATATCCTTGGCCAAAATAAAACAACCATAAATCAATACACGGTCTATATCGTCCACAGAAAACCTTTTGATTATGATAATGTGGATGATGATTATTATCTTTCTGACAATCATTCCGTTATGAAAATAATGGTTTTGGGTAACTTCGACTTCAATACAAAGTCACTAATTTTTCAAATTCTTTCCACCTTTAAATTTACTCAACCCGTATCTACCACAAAAACATATACCAATATGAATAATGGTTTTGAATTTCAATATCCAGAAACTTTTCAAGAATCAACCTATGGAATAAAATCTTCTGATAATCAAATTAGCCTTAGTGTCGGTCTAAAAGACGATCAAAACGCCATCACTGAATGTACCAAAATATTCAAAAAAGAAATAGTTATTCTCGACAAAATTCCCTTTGAAAAAACCACCCATCTAGGTAGCAAAGCCGGGGCAGATAATTTTTGTGCCGATTCAGATACTACCCGATACATATCCATCTTTATTCCTCAAGATACCAAAACCAAATTTGATTTAGTTTATGTTTACCACATCCAAAATCAAACTCAAGCCATAAAAACACTTAACCAAATAGCTACATCCTTTAAATTTACCCCCTAATGCCCGCAACTAAAGCCGCACAATTAAAATATATTGCCTCGTTAGTGGCAGAATGTCACAAATGCAGTTTATTCAAAACCGCCATCAATCATGTCCCCGGGGACGGCAACCCTGAAGCAGACATTGTCTTCATTGGTGAAGCCCCCGGCGAGCAGGAAGATAAACAGGGCTTGCCCTTTGTCGGCAACTCTGGTAAACTGCTAGATAAGTTACTCGCCACGATCAGGATCGATAGAAGCGAAGTTTTTATTTGTAATATCTTAAAACACCGTCCGCCCAACAATCGTGATCCTATGCCTGACGAGATCCGGGTGTGCACCCCTTTCTTGAAAGCACAGTTAAAAATTATCGCGCCTAAAATTATTATTACTCTCGGGAGATTTTCCATGAAATTCTTATTTCCCGATGAGTCAATCAGCCGTATTCATGGCCAGATCAGGAATATTTCCTGGCAGGGATTACCATTAGTTATTATCCCTGTTTATCATCCGTCTGCGGGTCTCCGCAACGGTGCCATGTTGCAAGCTTTACAAAAAGATTTCTTATCTATAGGAAAATTCCTAGAGAAAATCCAATAAATTAAAAATTTAAGTAGAGACGTTCCGCGGGACGGCTCTACTACACACAATATAAAAATTATGATTAATAAAAATCAATATCAAAAACCCCGGTTTAATCCACCGGTTCAAAAGGATTTTACCGGTGTCAAAAGCCAGGTTGTCCGCTTACCCAACAATTCTGACGCTGTCAGAATTTCTTCTCTCGGTGGTTGTGGCGATGTCACTCAAAACATGTTCGTTTACGAATTTGCCCCCAATGGTGATTTTGCCAAATCGCAAATTATTATTGTTGACTGCGGTGTCGGCTTCCCCGAGGAAGATGCCTTTGGCGTTGACCTCCAGATCCCCGATACCAAATATTTACTAGATAAAAAAGACCGTATCTTGGGTATCTTTATTACCCACGGCCACGAAGACCATATCGGTGCCGTCCGTTTTATTTTACCGATTTTAGGTAAAAATATTCCTATCTACGCTCCCAAGTTAGCAGCCGCATTTATTGAATCACGTTTAATGGAAACAGATTTTCATGCTCGTATGACAGTTTATGATATTAATGATGAATTTCGTGTTGGTCCTTTCCAAATAAATCCCATTCGGGTAACTCATTCCATTCCTGATACTTTTCATTTAGCTATCACTACTCCTATTGGTATTTTTTATCACGGTTCCGACTTCAAATTTGATGTCTTTCCTCTTGATAATAAACCGGCCGAGCTTCGTAAAATTGCTCAAGTCGGTGATAAAAAAGTTATTGCTTTAATGTCCGATTGTCTTGGTGCTGATCATGAAGGTTATTCGCCCTCAGAAGGCAGTATTGCCGAAAACTTTAAACATCAAATTAATATCGCCAAAGGCCGCGTTTTCGTTACCTCAATTTCTAGTAATATTATGCGTTGGTCACAAGCCATTGCCTACGCCAAAGAATATGGCCGTAAAATTTGTATTGTCGGTATGTCAGTTGACAAGGCTATTAAAATTGCCAATGAACTGGGTTATTTGAAATTAACCAATAACGATATCATTGAAGTTGAACGAACTAAAAATTTCCCCGATGATAAATTAATCTTTTTAGTCGCTGGTTTTGCCGGTCAACCTGATTCGGCTCTGTCAAAAATGGTTATGGGTAAACACCGGGTGAAAATTAAAGCCGGTGACAAAGTTATCTTCTCTTCACCGGATTACATTCCCGGTACTACCGCTAATATTAATGCCATGATCGACACTTTATGTAAAATGGGTGTCGAAGTTGCCTATGGTGAAAAAGAAGAGCTTCACGTTTCCGGTCACGGTTATCAAAAAGAGCATGCTCTGTTAATTTCTTTAACTAATCCCCAATATTTGTTGCCCATCGGTGGTAACTATCGTCATATCAAAAGTTATTTCGAAATGGCCAAAGTTATGGGCTATCGTGATGATCAATTTATTACTCCTGACTTTGATTCCGCCGTTACTTTTACCGCCAATGGCAAAGTTGATACCTCTTATCACGTCCCAATTCACAAAGTTTTAATTGATGGTCTGGGTGTTGGTGATGTTGGTACTACTGTCTTACGTGATCGTAAAACTTTAGCCGAAGACGGTATGTTTAGCGTCGTCATGTTAGTCGATATCGAATCGGGTGAAATGTTTAAGGAACCGATAATCCTTTCCCGTGGTTTTGTTTTTGTTAAAGAAAACACTGACCTGATTAATTATCTTAAACAGGAAGTGATTAATAAATTCAAAGAAGTTACCAGTAAACCGGCCAACTTTGAATATATCCGGACTCAAATCCAAGCCCATATTGAGCAGATTATCCTGGAAAAAACCGGCCGCCAACCCATGGTTTTACCATTAGTTATCGAAGTATAAAAAATATATTACCTTCTTTTTTTCTGTAGAGACGTTCCGCGGAACGTCTCTACAGATTTTTCAATATCTTGATTTTCTAACTTTTTAAGCTACAATTACACTACAATTAGACAAAGCGTTAAGTTTGGTTTCCCGCCAAACGAGCTGTATGCGATGAGCATAACGGAAGTCAACCGTCAGAATACGACAATGCGTGTCGGCAACGGAGCGCAGATAATAAGCACTATCTAGTGAAAGCAAGGTGGTACCACGAGAGACCTCGTCCTTGTTCCGATTTATTCGGAGCAATGACGAGGTTTTTTATTTTTTAAAATTTAAAAAAAAGAGGTAAATTTTATGACAAAGACTACTAGATCCAAATTAGTTAAATTTGCTACATATACCAAAAGTGGTACAGTCGAGTGGTGGGGTAATACTGACGGTGTACACCTTACAAATATTGATCCTACGCGGGTCGATCTTGATGAATGGTTAGAAAAACAAAGAACAAGTGGTGACTATGTCGAAGGTCAAACATTAGTCGCCAATGTTACCAGATATACAGAAAAAGGATGGAAACTTTAATCATTAATATTATTTTTTTTCTGCCCAAGAGAATTCAAAATTATCATTTATAATAAACATATGGCCAAATCACAACTCAAAGATTTCAACAAGGATATATCCGAGTGGTTTAATGATGTCGTTCTTAAGGCTGAACTGGCTGATTATGCTCCGGTCAAAGGTTGCATGATCATCCGTCCCTACGGCTACGCCATCTGGGAGGGGATTCAAAACTTTATGGATCCGTTGATTAAAGAGCATGGTGTTAAAAATGCCTATTTTCCCCTGTTTATCCCCATGCATTATTTGGAAAAAGAAAAAGAACATGTCGAAGGTTTTGCGCCGCAATTAGCCATTGTTACCATTGGTGGCGGTAAAAAACTCGAAGAAAATTTAGCCGT
>JAPLYY010000001.1 GCA_026395315.1 Candidatus Shapirobacteria bacterium
CCAAAAACCACAATCCACAATAAACAATCAACTATAAACAAAAAACTATACACAATCCACTATCCACGATACACTAAACACAATCATCTAAACACAATACAAGATCCACTAACCACTAAACAATATCAAATATAAAATATCAATCCGCCAGCTGGCGGACAAATATCAAAATTTGTTTAGTCGGTGATCATGTGACCGCCCTGCCGGAGGAAAGTTTTAAAAATTCTAAAGTTGATTACGTTTTGACTGGTGGTGATTATGATTTTTTACTTTTGAATTTAGCCAATCATTTAGCTAAGAAAGAAAAACTTGAGGCGGGTATTTGGTATCGGGAGCAAAAAAACAAAACGAAATACGAGATACACAATACGGGGAAGTTTCAATTAAATCATGATTTAAATAAGCTACCCTTTATTAACAGGGAATTAACCAAATGGCAGCTTTATGCTTATGAGAATGGTAATTATAAAAGAACACCGGGAACTTATTTAATGTCCGGCCGTGATTGTTGGTGGCGAAAAGATGGCGGTTGCAAATTTTGCGCTTGGACCGTTTTATATCCTCAATATCGGGTTAGAAAACCGGAAAAAGTTTTGGATGAAATTGGCGAATTGATTAATAAATATCAGATTAAAGAGATTATGGATGATACTGGTACTTTTCCGGTAGGCGCATGGTTAAGGGAATTTTGTCAGGGAATGATTAAGCGAGGTTATAATAAAAAAATTTATTTTGACTGCAATATGCGTTTTGGTGTTCTAAACAAGGAAGATTATGAACTTATGGCTAAAGCCGGTTTTCGCTTTTTACTTTATGGTTTAGAATCGGCCAATCAGGAAACATTGGATAGATTAAATAAAGGTACAAAAATTACTGGTATCGAAAGAGAATTAAAAATCGCTAAAATGGCTAATAAAAAAACTAAGGGTCATTTGGAGCCCCACGTGACTTGTATGGTTGGTTATCATTGGGAGACTAAACAAGAAGCAACCAAAACTATTGAAATGACTAAAAATTTATTTGCTAAAGGTTTAATCCAAACCTTACAGGCCACGATTGTTATTCCTTATCCCGGAACAGCGCTTTTTAAGGAATGTGAGAAAAATCATTGGCTAAAAACCAAAAATTGGAATGATTACGATATGTCAAAACCAATAATGATAACCTCAATGAAAGATGAAAAAGTAAGAAAATTAACACAAGGTTTGTATAAATCATTTATAACGCCAAGTTTTATAATTCACAAAATTATTTCTATTAGAAGTTTTGACGATATTAAATTTTTTTGGCGAGCCGGAAAAGCAATTTTTGGTCATCTGGCGGATTTTAAGAAAAAATGAACGCAGCAACAAACCTTTTAGGTCATGAATTAATCCATTTTATATTAACAAGTTTAGTAGCCTTATTTTTTTGGTGGCGGTTTAAGGATAAAAGATTGATTTTATTTGCTTTCTTCTTTGGATTTTTCATTGATATCGATCATTGGTTTGATTATTTTATGTGTTTCGGTCCGGTTGTTAACCTTAAAAATTTTTTTAA
>JAPLYY010000109.1 GCA_026395315.1 Candidatus Shapirobacteria bacterium
GTTTCCTTTATTTTTTCTTTATCTTCTAACAATATCACCATCGAAATCACCCGGGGAAATTTCATAAAAGTCCCAAAATGAACCATTTCACTATCCATACTGTTTTTAAACCAAAATCTTTCCAGTATTTCCCACGGATAAAACTGTTCTCCAAAATAAATCCCCCGGTTGGTAATTTTATATTTTGCTAATCCCGGCGGCACTGTTGACAGTACATAACCCAAGAATAACAGAGAACCTAAAGCAATTACTAAAAAAAATTCCTTAATAAAAATAAAGATTACCGATACTAAAATTAAAATCGCCACTGCTGTAATCCAAAAATCCCGATTTCTTTTCTTAAACGACCTTTCGGCCGCCTCCCATTCAATCAGCGTTTTTTCTTCATTTAAATCTGTTTCCGGTTGTTTTTTCTCCTCTTCCATTAATTACATCTTAGCATAATTTAGGGTTCAAATTTGCTATACTAAGCCACTCAGGAAGGATGCGGCGAATGGTAAGCCACGGGTTTGCTAAACCCGCGCCCGAAAGGACATGGGGGTCCGACTCCCCCTCCTTCCGCAATCTTGCGCTAAAGCTTCAGAATTGCATGCACTATACTTTAGACAGTGTTTTACACATACATTTTATTAAGTTCAAAATCGCATATTTTCTACTTTGGATCAACAATTGATTTGAGAGCTAGACTTACACTTCACAATTCCGGAAAAGTACAATCAACAAAACCTCACATACCTTGGAAGTTAGTGTGGTATGGGGTTTTCAGCACCGAAAAGGAAGCCAGAGATTTTGAACTTTATTTAAAAACCGGTTCGGGTAAGGCTTTTGCCTATAAACGGTTGATTTCTGAAGCTTTGGCGAAAGATTTTCAGAAAGGTAGGTCTCCCAGTGGTCTTACGAAGCCAAAGGCGCAGTAGACCCCTCCTTCCGCTCAAAATGCAGAAAACTTGTGTTATGTATACCCGGTGAGTATAATCAACGGAAATGATCGGTGTTATTGAAGCTTTTACCGATACCGGAGCGGCACTGTCTGATATTACCAAAAATCCAGCGACATTGTTCCGCCAACACTTGAGTCGAAATACTGAGTTGGTTCTTGAAGTAGCCTCACGAATGACTTTTCCCCGCTCAAAAGAATTTTTCCCGGAAACGTTCCGGCAAATCTCAAATTTAATCTATTACGCCAACAATTATTTCGATTTGGGACTTACAGCTAGACAACAATTGTTCCAGAACAAACCTTTTGAATTTGTAGCCTTAATGACAGTATTCGGAGAAACCAAAATTAATATGGACAAAGCCGCTAATGAACCAATAAGGAAGAATTAATGGAAAAGTATAAATTATTTATGGTTAGTAAAATTGATACCAAAAATCTAGATGATGAGACCAAAAAGGTTGTGGGGTTGCAGGCAGTTGAAATGGTTCTGGCTTGTTTGGATGATCAATGGGGAATAGCTGAAGACTCTTTACTGAGAATACCCAACACCTGGGAGGGTGGTGATGAATCAAATAAATTTTTGATAAACCAATATAAAAAGATAGCGATTAATTGTGGATTTTCAAAACTAATAGTTGAATTATTGACATTATTTTCCAGGGTGCATCAACTAAAGACAAAAATGATGTTACCCGGTGATGCAATTGAATTAAATGATTTAGAAAAA
>JAPLYY010000116.1 GCA_026395315.1 Candidatus Shapirobacteria bacterium
GAGAGAGCAAAGGTGTTTAAACTGTTGTCCGGTTTTCGCGATGATCCGCCATATCAATTGGATCAACTTTACGAAACCATGGTAAATTTAGGGCAACTGATGGCTAACTACCCACAAATTAGTGAAATCGAAATTAATCCCCTAATTATCACCCATGATGGTATTTGGGCGGTTGATCCGAAAATTATTTTAGGTTAGTAGGCAGTCCAACCGGAATCGGCGGTAATGACAGTGCCGTTGACAAAACTGGAATCGTCGGAAGCTAAAAACAAAGCAACGTTGGCAATTTCCATGGGTTCACCCATACGGGGATTGTTGGCTGAGCCCGAGGTGGCCCGTTCCATACCAAATTTATCGGGATTGTTGATAGTTTTACCAATATTAGTGTTGACGCCGCCGGGAGCAATGGCATTACAACGGATGCCGGATAAGGCGTATTGGAAACCAATATTTTTGGTCAAACCGACAACGGCAAATTTTGAGGCAGTATAGGCGGCGCCGGCCCGTGAACCCTGAAGTCCGCCGATCGAAGCGGTATTGACAATAACTCCCTTCTTTTTGGCTAAAAATATAGGCATAGCTTTGCGGATTGTCCGCATCGGGCCGGTAACATTGACACCGAAGACTTTTTCCCAAAGTTCATCGGTAAGATCGCCAGCAGGGACAAAATTGTCCATAATACCGGCATTATTTACTAATATATCTAAAGTGCCGTAAGTTTTGACAGTGGTATCGATTAAATTATCGACATCGGTTTGTTTAGCGACATCAGCCACGATAGCAGTGGCAGCACCATTATCGGCGGTAATTTCGGAAACAACAGCCTGGGCCGCTTCAATATTAATATCGGCAACAACCACCTTGGCACCTTCTTTGGCATATATAATGGCAATGGCTTTACCAATACCACTGGCAGCCCCGGTAACGATAGCGACTTTGTTTTCTAGTTTCATGTAATAGGTTAGCATAACCGCAATAAAACTATTGAGTTAAGAGGAGACTGTAGTATAAAATGAAATGTCTAATCAAAATCTATATGAACTTAAAATTATATATCCGTGAAATTCCAAATTGGCCGATTAATGGGGTAAACTTTAAGGATATTACCACCCTACTTCAGGATGCCAAACTTTTCAAATACGTTGTCGATAAAATGACTAAACCATTTCTTAAAAAACACATCGACAAGGTGGTAGCCATTGATGCCCGGGGTTTTTTATTGGCTTCTCCGATAGCTTATAAAATCGGTTGCGGGGTATGTTTAGTCAGGAAAAAGGGTAAACTTCCCTATAAAACAATTGAAAAAAGTTATCAAAAAGAATATGGCCCGGACATTTTGACCATGCATCTGGATACAATCAAACGCGGTGAAAAAATTCTGATTGTTGATGATCTTTTGGCCACCGGAGGTACTGTCGCTGCGGCGGCGAGTATGGTAGAAGAGTTGGGCGGACAAATTGTGGGAATGACTTTTATTGTTGATCTACCGTTTTTGGGCGGAAGTAAAAAATTGCAAAAATACAATTTAAATTGGCTGGTAAGTTATGACTCAGAGTAAATCAATAATCGGAATTATCGGTGGCAGTGGATTGGATGACCCACAAATTCTGTCTAAATCACGGCAAAAAGAGATTGATACTCCATATGGTAAACCGTCGTCGATGCTGACCGAAGGAGAAATCAAGGGGAAACGGGTAGTGATACTGGCAAGGCATGGTAGACAACATAGTGTTCCTCCAACTCTAGTACCTTATAGGGCTAATATTTGGGCTTTAAAGGAAATGGGGTGTACTAACATTCTGGCAACTACGGCATGCGGATCCTTAAGGGAAGAAATGAAACCGGGAGATTTGGTATTTATAGATCAGTTTATCGACTTTACAAAGTTAAGAAAGTTGACGTTTTTTGAAGATAAAGTAATCCACACACCAATGGCTTTGCCTTTTGATTTAGTCTTAAGAAAAGCGCTGGTCAAGACGGCAAAAGAGTTAAGTTTAAACTGTCATTCAAAAGGAACGATGATAACTATTGAAGGCCCGAGATTTTCGACGAAGGCTGAATCAATGATGTTTCGAAGTTGGGGGGCCGATTTGATAAATATGTCAACGGTACCAGAAGTGGTTTTGGCCAATGAGCTTCAAATCCCCTACCAATCGGTGGCCATGGTAACAGATTATGATTGTTGGAAGGAGAATGAAGAGTCGGTTTCATTTGAGTTGATTATGAAAAGAATGAATGAAAATGCAGAAAAGGTTAAAACATTACTGATAAAGACTATTGAGGTACTCTGATTTTTCTAACCCGCAGGGTGGAACGATTTTGGAATTACTCTTGTGGATTAAAAGGACCTTTCTACTATTTTCCATTCATTGTTATTAGATGTTTTAAGCAGGTCCTGAGCTGCTGATTTAGTAATCCAAACAACTTCATCGGTTAGCTCATCCTCTTCTTGTTTCTTATTTGTTTCTCCTCTCTTGGTACAAATAAAGTAAAGAGTGGTCTTTTCCACTTTGGTATTGTCTGGTCTTTTAAAAATGGTAATTAGACTTCCAATGAATTTTTCTACTGAAACATTGATACCTAATTCTTCTCTTAATCCTCTGAAAATGGCGTTAACCAAACTTTCATTTGAATTAATAGTCTCCCGAGGTAGAGTGTAGGAACCGTCCACTTTTTTGAGTAAAGCTAGTTTGTTGCCTTCAAAAACAACAGCACTAACTGATAAATGGTAGGGATTATTATGATCACCTTTTATCTGAAATCCTATCATGAGTCATTTTACCAGCTTAACAACCAAAACCTCTGTTTTACCATAACATAAAAGCGTATTTGGTGTATCTTTAGGATATATTTGATTTGCTCCCCGTCTTGGAACAAATCAGGTAGTGTTTTATAAATTATTAATTAATTTAATTGATTCAATTTTATCTTCATCATCCAAAACTTCTAGTGTTAAATAATGTTGATAATTAATTTTATTTAAGAAATTAATTAATTTTTTAAAATCTAATTCTCCTTGAATTTGAAGACCATAGTGGGCTTTACCATTTTTAACAGCATTATGAAAATGTATATTTTTAATTTTATCCTTATAATCGGTAATAAATTGATAAAAATCTTCACCATTCTGAATACAGTGGCCAATGTCTATGGTGTAATTAATATCAGAAATAAATTTAGATAAATTATCAAGTTCTTCAAGCACGGGAAAATGATTTTCAGCACCTCTGCGAATGGGCATATTTTCAACAGTTAAAACTATATTTTT
>JAPLYY010000120.1 GCA_026395315.1 Candidatus Shapirobacteria bacterium
TATTTTTAGCACAGCAATTTCTAAACAATATCCGTTGCTCATCGACCTCACGGTTATGTTTTATAATTTTTGAACAGTTAGTCCAACCCCCAACTTTTTGAACATAGAAAGCGATCTTGTTCCTCATTAGTTTTTTAGTTAATGCATCTAAATTCCTTGAAAGCTCCCCATAATTAGTAACTATGAAAAAAACTTTATTATTTTTTAAATATTCAAGCTGCTCATCCCTGGGTATAATAGTTCCGTTTGTGTAAATTACTATTTTTTTTACCTTAAGTTCATCAATTAATTTTTCGATTATCAAATGAACCTCTTTATACATAAACGGCTCTCCCCCCAGAACCCTAACTTCGTTAATTTCATCAACAATAGAACACAATCTGTCAACATCACCTATTAATTCTTTTAAATCAGTATCTTTAGGATTCTTATAATATCTCATTAAATTAGAGCACTCTTTACACCTTAAGGAACATTTCTCAGTAACAATAATATCCACACTTCTCAAAAATAATTTATCAGGGGTCATGTAACTGTCATGACAAAGAATAGCCGTTGCTACTGCATATGCCACAAAATCTATAGGTTTACTGAACTCATATTGATAAATATCAAAGTCTCTCAAAAGTAAATTACACGGATACCATTTGATATACCCAAAACTTTTTAATTGATCAACAACATCCTTTATATCAGCCGTCGAAATCAAAAACACCGCTTTTTTGTATTTTGCCTTTAAATTTGGAGTATGAATCACTTTCACCCCACTTATCAATGTTTTCGTTTTGTTAATATTGTTATCACAAAAACATTCCACCTTAATCCTTGTACTCCGACAAGCCTGATACAGTACTTCACCAACTATACCAGCACCAACTATTATAATTGGTCGTTTTTCTTTCTTAATCTTTTCAATTACGTTCATTTAAATTTGTCTCCTCTTATATCTTTTATATGCTTTATATTCACAAATCCATAACACTAATTGTACCAACTTTAATTTAATTAATAATGGAATAATTTTACTTTCACCCTTCGAGGGATGATAGTATTTCAAATTGTCTCTAAGAGTCAGATCTTTAACTAATCCTTGAACAAATCTAAAAATATTCTTCTCATTACCATTTATCTGTCCACAAATACGAACCAATTGAATTATGGTCAAACTAACATATGCATGGCCGACTTCTTGTTTAATTTCTTCATCGCTAATATTTCCTTTGAGAAAGGCTCCAACATTCTGAAGAGCTTGTTTGTAACCAAACAACTTACTTGGATCATCGCCAACTGCAGTTGTTGCCGAAGATAAATTGTCATAAATCAAATGGTTATAAATTACCGTATTAATAAAAAAAACTTTTTTTGTATACCTTAAATAATCAAAATTGAAAGCCACGTCTTCGAAAGTGTGCAGTTTTTCACTAAAACAAAGCTTATTATTTCTAATAATTGATGATTTAAATAATCTCCCCCAAGAAAATGCCAATAATAAATATTTATTTGGCTTTTTCAAATAAAACCTAGTGTATTCTATAATATCCTGTTGTTTTAATAATTTATTTTCATCAAAAAAAATATCATTTCTGATCTCAGTTTTAAAATTCTTAATTTTTTTAAAATCACCAATTACCAAATCAGCCTTACTTTGATCATAACCAGCAACCAACAACTCCAACGCATTTTTTTCAATAAAATCATCAGCATCCATAAAAAAAATATATTTACCTTCAGATATTTTCAAACCATCATTTCTGGCAGCTGCCGGACCGGCATTTTTTTTGTGAATTACCTTAACCATTTTATTTTTGGCAGCATATTTGTCACACATCCTACCGCTATTATCACCAGATCCATCATCTATTAATATCATTTCGAAATTCTTATAACTCTGACAGCTGATGCTTCCAACACACTTAGCAAGATAATTTTCGGCATTATATATGGGAACAATTATACTTACTAATCCTTTTTTCATATTAATTAACAATTTCTAATCCAAAATCTCTTAACACCGAAATCTTAATATTTTTGTTATATTTTTCCTTAATTATTTTTACTACTTCATCCGAATAACTTGCCGCCATTACCATAATGGCATCTACCGGATCCGTATCTAAGCTAACAGGGGACACTATTGGTAAATGAGTTGCTGGTGTATATTTTCCTTGCTTAAATATTGCCGAATCCACTATGTACTTAATCTTGCCACCCAAATCTGCCATAGACATAATAGTTAATGCCTCATGACCTGCCCCCCAAATGGCAACTTTTTTATATTTACCAATATATTTACCTATTTCCGTTGTGAGATTCTCCTGACACTTATAAAAATGAGACAAGTCAAGTTCTTTTCTTTTTCCAACCACCGCCGAAATTATATATTTATGCCACATCGGCTTACATTCAATAATCTCAAAACCATTTAATTTTAATGTTGTTTCTAAAGTATCCTTTGTAAAATAAAACAAGTGATCCGTAATAAATTCAAAAAATAAATTCTTTTTTAAAATCATATCAAAGTTTGGCACTTCCACTATTCCGATTGCATCATCAGACAAATTATTATAAATACCACCCAGAACCGAATTTATATTTGGTAAATGTTCCAAAAAATTCAACATAAAGAAAGCATCATAAGGCGAATTTTGTATTTTATAATCATCACTCTCAACAAAACCACGAAATACTTTTAACCCGTCATCGATACAATATTTCACTGATTTTTTGGCATATTCTAAACCATACACATCTAAATCATTTTTCTGCATAATCTTCAAATATTCACCATTCCCACAACCAA
>JAPLYY010000055.1 GCA_026395315.1 Candidatus Shapirobacteria bacterium
CAGGCACCCATATATACCTACATAACCGTTCCGTTTGTAGTTATAATATTTTTTATTATTGGCATTTATACACTCCTAAACGAAAGGCATATTTATAATCACTGGATTATACGAATAGGACTGTTAACTACACTGGCTTTAAGTTTTCTTAATAATATTGATAAATATGACATTATTTTGATTTGGCCAATTATATTAATCTGTGTTTTGGGATTAAATAAAATCAAAAAGACCATTTATTTTTTGCCAATTTCAATTGGATTTATGGTTATTTCTATCTTTGAATTAGTAAGAATTCTTTTAATATGAAAAATAAACTGATTTATTGGTTGTTAATATTCATATTAATAATCGGGGGGTGTTGCAGATTTTATAAATTAGGCAGTGCACCTAAGGGCCTGTATTCGGATGAGGCGGCAATTGGCTATAACGCCTATTCAGTTTTGTTGACCGGAAAGGATGAATTTGGTTATAAATTGCCCTTATTGTTCAGGTCATTCGCGACTTTTCAGGCACCCATATATACCTACATAACCGTTCCGTTTGTAAAATTCCTAGGTCTTAGTGTTTTTTCAACCAGATTACCTTCAGCGATATTTGGGTTTTTAACAATAATAATGTTTTTCTTTCTGATAAGGTCAATTTCACCCAAGGAAATAAGAAATGAAATAGCATTAATAAGTACGTTAGTATTGGCAATATCCCCATGGCATATTATATTTTCCAGAACGGCTTATGAAACAAACGTGGCTTTATTTTTTTTAGTGTTCGGTTTGCTATTATTCTTCAAAAGTTTAAAGGTGCCAATGTTGTTGCCAATTTCCAGTGTATTATTTTCGGTTTCCATATTGGCATATGCGGCGGAAAGGATCATGGTGCCGTTATTAATATTGTTATTGGTTAGTAAGAATTGGAAATTTTATAAAGACAACCTTAATAAATATCTGTTACCGGCGATATTATCAGTAATTATTGGTTTTATATTACTTTATCCCACGCTGTTAATTGTTAGAACACCCGGATTTTTAGCCAGAGTTAATGTTTTAAATATATTTTCATATCAACGTCAGATGCCGGCAGGATTTATTAGTAACTACCAAGGCTGGTTAAGTAAAGTGGTAAATTTTAAACCGTTATTAACTTTAAAAGAGTGGAGCTCACTATATCTATCATATTTTTCACCCCGTTATTTATTTTCTTTGGGAGATTCCGGACCCCGTAGTCCATACTCAGACTTAAGCACTTTTTATATTTGGCAATTCCCCTTTTACCTTTACGGTCTGTACAAAATTATCAGAGAAAAAAAATTAGGTGATTTGAAATTCATGACTATAGTTTTACTTTTAGTCAGCCCAATTGCCGCCTCAATGACCAGGGAACCATATTCAACTATAAGAGCCCTGGCGATGGTTGTACCGCAGTCCGTGATAATAGGGTTAGGAATATTTAGTATTTTTAATAAAGGTATTAAAAGAAATTTAAAATATTTGGGTATATTGATTCTCAGTTTGGGTTCGATGGCGAAGCTTTATAGTTCAATTATGGTTCAAAGTGAATATTTTAAGGCAAATTATTGGGAATATGGAATTGAAGATACCCTTAATGTTTTAGATAAACTGGATAATAGGTATCCAATAGTTTGGGATAACAACAGAGGTAATGTGTATATACAAATCTTGTTCTTTAAAAAATTTAATCCTGAATCTTATCAAAAGACAAATTTTGAAGTTAACGGTGGTGAATACTATTCAAATATGAGCCGTAATGTATCTAAAAAAATCGGTGATATTGAGATAAGAGAAATTGTGTGGGGTGATGATACTGATCATGTAGAAAAATACTTGGTCGGTGATGCTCTGTCAATATCAGATGTTCAAATAAGAGAACATGGACTAATAAAAATACAAGATATTAATTACCCCGATGGAAATTTAGCTTATAGAATAGTAAAAACTAATCCAAATTTATTATTTTCGGACTAATCCGATAGTATTATTGAAATAAACAATTTGGCCGGTTTTGGGTGGATTTGAAGTTAAAAAGACAGAATATAAATGACCTTGGGGAATATTCTGTGGTTCTTTGCCAAGATATTTAAAAACATAGGCAAAACCAGTGTTTAGACCATTAGGTAGATCATAAGATAGGTTAAAGACCTTATCTGTGGTTTGATGAACCAAATACGTAGCTAAATTTAGTTTATTGGCCAAGGTAATAGATGACGGTTTAATAGAAAAATATTGTGATTGGCAAACTAATAATATAATGATAAAAGCTGGATAGATTGGTTTAAAGTTAATTTTGGAAATAAAACGAGCAATTAAAATAGGATAAATAATGGCAGAAGCGCCGTAATAATATTCGGGAATGTTACCATGGTAAAACATTAAGATAAAAAGCGGTGTTAAGACCCAACATAATTCAAAATGGCGGATTTTTTTATCTGAATTCCGAATAATTTCATATAGGCTAACAAAAATTATGGTAATCCGGGTAATTGTAATCAAAATTGAATTAGTTAAAAAAAAGAGATTTAACGACCGCCAGTAACTCCTTAGGAACAAAAAAGGTACGTTTTCTGTGGATGTTTTGGTGGAAAAGATAAAATGAATTAAAGCTGTAAGATTGATAAATTGATGCTTAAGATCAAAAATAATAAGTGGTAAAAAGGGTAATAGAAAAAGGCCAACCGATAATATGATTTGTTTAAAAGAAGGTTGATAACGGGAAAGAATTAGAGTCAGAATAATCGGTAAAATCAGGGAGGCAGGAACTAAATGGGTAGTTGAAGCAAATGAATAGGTAAAAAATAACCATGGAAGGAGAGTTTTATTACCCTGGATAATTCGGTAACAAATATAAAATATTATTAGTGAGAGTAGAGGTGTATACATTACATTCCAGGAGGTGACGGAATAATTAACAGCGAAAATTAAAGCGGACAGGAAGGCAATATTAGAGGTGAATAGAAGCGACAAAATCAAATACATAAAAATGGTGGTAACCGTAGCCACAAAAATAGCGGCGTAAGCACCAAAATAGGGATTGCCGTTGGCAGCAAGATAAAAAGGAATTTGAAAATAATAATGAAAAGGTCCAACGAAAAATCCAGTTTCATTAGCAACCCGCGGACCAATCAAACGGGGTTTTAAAGTTTGAACTATTTCCGAGATTTTGGTAGCATCATCAGCCTGATCCCAATCAAAAATATAACGATCTTTGAGTTGATAAAGGCGAAAAAATAACGATAAAACTATCAAAATTAAGATAGGTATGATTTTGAAGTTAATTGGTTTTGCCGGAGACATTGTGAACTAGCCGAAATATTTTAATACCATTAATTTCCCATTGAAAATCAATTTTGGCCCAACCAAAAGCAGCGACACTCCATTCGGGGTTATTAATCGGATTGCAGTCAATTTGAAAAGGTTCGCAAACGACAAAAAGTTGGTTGGTAATTTTGGTTTGAAGAAGTTCGACCGGAGCATTGGTTTCGGAGAACAAATATCGGTAGCCGGGATCATAATTCATTTTGGCCAAGAGAGCAAAATTAAAGGGTTGGTTGTTGGCGGCAGCGACGATGGAATTGTCGATAGCTTGAGTAGTAGCCAACTGACGTGGTGCATTCCAACGGAAAGGAGTCTCCAGTAGAGAAAAAACGGTTAAAGCAATTATAAAAATAATCGATAAATATTTGGGCAAATATGATAACAAATAAGCAAAAAGTAAAAAGACCGCCGGAAAAATAAAGCCAAAATAATGATCGTAAATATGCTGTTTATAAAGGGCCAGACCAGTTAAGCCAATGAGATACCACAGGCATAAAAATATAAAATAACGGTTGATGGTTTTGGTCTTGATTTGGCGATAAAGAATAAAGACAAGCAGCAAGGCAAAAATAATGGAAACAACATAGCCAAAATTGATGTTTTTGCCGGACAGGAGGCTGGTGTTGATTTGATTGAACAAAGGAAGAATGCCGGGAATGGCCTTGTAAGCTTTCAAATTGACGGTAGTTTCACGCTGAGAAAAGAAAGTTATAATGGCATTAATGTTTTGGCCATGATGCTTGATGTCAAATAAAATTTGAGGTACTAAGGATAAGACAAAAATAGCGATAGATATAAAAATTGGTTTCCATGGGGTACGATTATAAAGCCAGATAATCAGACCAACAGGCAGAAGCAGTAGAGCTAAGTAGTGGGAATTGAGGGCGATAACAAAAGCCAGAGTAGCTAAAACCGGTTTGGATTTGGTTAAATAGTAGACAAAAAGCAGAGCAAACAGCGGCATAATATTAGGATTCCAGGAAAAAGATGAAAATTTAATAACCACCGGAGAAATAGCGTAGAGAAAAGCAGACAGGTAGCCAACTTTGGGGCTAAACCAACTTGAACCTAATTTGTAAATTAAAAAAACGGTTAAAATGCCTAATAAGGCCACGATTATGGCCGGGCCGACCGGATTAAAAGCGGCCATGAGTAAACCGGGAGCCACAAAGAAATAGTAATAAAAAGGACCAAGATACATATTACCAATACTGGTCTGTGGTCCAATAAAAAATAAATTGCCGTTTTTAAGGAAATCACGGACAATAACAACATCCCGACCCTGATCACCCAAAAATTCCATATAGTCCTGAATCCGGTAAAGCCGAAAAAAGGTAGCAATGATTAAAATTGTAATTATAAGCCAGTTTTTCTTGATTAATTTGATCACTTGGAAAAGTTTAATTTAAACCAAAGACTAAACAAGTCTTTAAAACCAGCTATAACAACATTTAACTTAGTGCCGGTAGCTTCGCCAAATTTACGTTCATAGTGATGAACGCCAACTTCAACGATTTTAAACCCAGCTCGTTTAGTTT
>JAPLYY010000005.1 GCA_026395315.1 Candidatus Shapirobacteria bacterium
GGAAAATTAAAGAGAACAGATAAATAATAAATAGTGAGGGAAGTAAATAACCGATTTTAAGGCTGGTTTGAGGATAGATTCGGGCAAAATTACCCCGATGAAGGGCGTAACGGGTGATCTGTTTGAGGTGGGCGGAAATAACTTCGCGACGATGGTGGTAAACCATAATTGAAGGGTGATAATCGATTTGTTGTTTTAATTTATGGACCAAATCTAAACATAAAATAGTGTCTTCACCGGGCCAATGATGAATATCAAAGCCGCCTACAGCAAAGAAGGATGATTTTTTAACAATCAGATTGACTGAAGGAAAATCATCAACAAAACGCGGGGAGGAAACTTGATTACGATAGGTACCGGCGCCGCCACTACCCAAATAGGATGACCAGACTAAGCCGGAGGCCTGACGCCGGGGATTATCAGAAGGTGGAGTGAGACAAGGGCCGCAGACAGCAGCAATTTTGGCAGATTTACTTAATTGGATTAAAGCATTTTTTAACCAGTTGGAATCAGGATAGGAATCATCATCGAGAAAGGCCAAGTAATCCCCTTTGGCTTTTTTGGCACCGAGATTACGTTTAATAGCCGGGTTAGGAGAATGAGATACCTTATCGGTAATGACTAATATTTCGAATGACTTGTAGTTTTGGGTCGATAAATATTTTAGGGTTTCACGGAGGTAGTCAGTTTCGATTCTAACGGGAATAATAATAGAAAATTTATACTTTTTCATATTCACCGGTATTAACACGCAAATTTAATTCCGGATCTAAAACCCATTTTCGCCGATTGTAGTCATCGTAATAATGAAGCAGGTGAAGACGGTAGAAAATGGCTAAAGCATCGAGAAAGGTTTTGTAAATAGTATTAAAAGAGCCGGTAAGTGAAGTAAAATCATAAGATAACTTAATCGGCGCTTCATAAATTTTGCTAAACCCTAAATGATTAGCTACAGCCAGAATTTCCAGATCGATGGCATAGTTTTTAACTAATAAACGAGGTAAAACTTTTTCTAAAACTGCGCGCTTAAATATTTTCAGACCGGCCTGAGTGTCGTGAACGTTAATATTTAAAAGATTTTTAGCAAAAATCCAAGCAAAAATACTGAGGATTTTACGGTTCAAAGGATAATTGACCATGGAAGCTGGGTGTCGTTTGGACCCGACAATAATATCGGCGTTATACCACTCCAGGTGTTCCAAAATCATCGAAAGGCCGTTAGGATCGATCTCCATGCCGGCATCAATAAAGGCAACGTAATCACCCTTGGTGTGAGCCATACCGTAGCGGAGAGCGTAACCTTTGCCGTGGTTGTTGGGATAGCCGATGACTTTTAGTTTTTTTAAATGACACTTAGTTGCTTCGGAAAATGAATTATCAACCGAAGTGCCGTCAATAACGGCAATTAATTCGTAGTCGTAACGAATCTGATCAAGAGTATCAATAATAGTGTAAAGATCCTGACGAATTGATTTTGCCTGTTTATAGACAGGAACTATGACAGAAAGAAAATGACTGTTATTTTTCATGAAGATTTTGCAGGGCTAGTTGGTAGACAGATAAGGTTTGTAGAGCGGTATACTGCCAGTCAAACCGAAACCTTCAGCAAAGGACGGTTGGCAATAAAGCGTAGCTAGTTTGTAAAAATAGGGTAAATCTTGATCGGGAACAAAGCCAACAAGATTGATTAATGGATTAATCTTAGCTTGTTTTTGAAGCCATAAGATATCTTGAGTCCAAGGATGGTCAGGAGTATCAGATTTGGATGCGGATTTACCGACAATAACCAAAGGATAGTTTAATTTAAGACAGGCTTTAACCAAAGAGGGAATGTTTTTATTCCAATTAATATCGCCGACAAACAGGACAAATTTATCAGGAAGATGATATTTATTTTTTATTTTTTTGGCTAATGATGAATTAAATTTAGGAACTTTAAAAGAAGGGGCTTCGTAAGTGACGTAAATATGATCAAGAGGATATTTGGTAATTTTATAAATAGAAAACTTTGAGTAATTGGAAACGGTAATTATATAATCTGTTTTTAACAGATGTCTTTTTTGGATCTGCCAGTTTAGTTCGCCTTTTATTCCAACCGGAAAATGTTTTTTGAATTCACGAGGAATGAGGTCGTGAACAGTAACAATTGTAGGAATGTCATTGGGAATTAGGGTTTTTTTAAAAGGGTCAAAAAACGGATAATGAATTAAATCAAAGCTATTCAAATTATTATCGGTAACAAGTTGAATGTTAAAGTTTTTAAAATCCGGATTAGTTTTGGTCTCTTTCTGGAGAGCGGCAATCAGATTTTTGGTATAAAAACCAACACCGCGGGTAGAATTGCCGTTAGATAAGGGAGTAACATCAATAGCAATTTTATAATTTTTTTTGTTCATAATACTTTATATAAGAAATTGGGAATCGAAGAGAAGAGTACCAAGCAAAAACAAAACCGGGAAAACCATCAACATAGCCCCGATGAAGAAAATACGCCAATAAAAACCAATGAATAGGCTTGATAATAAAATAATTTAAAAAATGGGGATGATTAAGATCTGATGCCAATAAAGTCGTATAGCGATCATTACGCAATAAATAACGGGAAAAATTAGGATCGGAATAATGGAGAAGATCGTGCTGAAGCCAGCCAACAGAACCGTTAATTTCGGCTTGTTCGTGAACATCTTTACAAGGAAGATGACCTTTGCCATTGAGATAGAGCCGGATGGTGGGATCGGGATAGATGCCGCCTTTGGTTAAAAATTTACCCAAGAAGAAGTTTTGCCGTTTGATCCAAAAGCCACTGTCGACAGGGTTACTGTTAATGATTTCTTGAATCTCCTTTTTTAATTCGGGAGTAACAACTTCATCAGCGTCGAGCTGGAGGATCCAATCGCTGGTGCAGGCGTCAATGGCCATTTGTTTGTTTAGGTGGAAGATAGGTTTATTAGTGGTGGAAATTACTTTTGTGTGTGGAAAACTTTTAACAATTTTTACAGTATCATCTGAAGATTCTCCATCGACAACGATTATTTCATTTACCCAACCAGAAACCGATTCAAGACATTTTTTTATGTTGTTGGTTTCGTTAAAGGTAGCTATGGCTATGGAGATAGTGGTCATTTGGTATATATTTTAAAGCTTTTACCGGTAGAAAGGAAATCAGAAGAATCAACAACCAGTGAATTCTGGGGAATGACTTCGGGGATATGGAAAGTAATATTATCAATTTGATCAACGGTGGAAAAACCAAATTTGTCCGGTGAGGTGAGTTTAATTTGTGACTGAATTTGTTGGGGTGGATATTGGGAAAAGAAAAGATAGAGAATGTAAGGCTGATCATATTTGTTGGTAAAAAAGATATTTTGGTATTTTGATTTGTTGATATTAACAAAAGGAACAATATCGGAAAATCCCCTATTCCAGGCAAAAGAATAACGTTGAGGTGAATGAACGAAATAAGAATCTAGATAAAATAGAAAACTAAAAAGGTAAAGCGGAATCAGAAGATATTTAAAATAAGAAAGTTTGGTAATACCAAAAGCGATAAAAATTGATAAAGGTATGACCATAGGCAAAGCCCGGAGAGCGGATGGAGCCTGAAAAGTTAATGATGAGGCCAGGGGTGCAATAAATAGAAACGAAAATAAAAGTGATTTAAGGTGGGGAGTTTTGGATTTTAGGACAAAGATAATGCCAAAAAACAGCAGAGGTACTTCGAATAAGTAAAATTGACCCATATCGGGTGACTTAGACCGGGGAACGTCGTCACCTTTGAGAAAGAGGAAATTGTAGTCGAAATGAGAAAAATATTTTTGGGCCCAGGAGATGGTGTAGAGAACTCTTTTGTTGTGGATAATACGGTTAATTAGTTTAGTATTACCATGTTCGTTGAGAAGCTCTTCGGCGCGGGCAATGGGGCCGTAGTCAGCGGTTAAACCAACGCCGCCAAAACGGGTAGTACCGCCGCTACGGACAAATGAAGTGAGAACCGGAACAGTGAGAATAATGGCAACAAGCAAGGATAATAAGGCAGGTTTAATAGATTTTAAAAATAATTTAAAATTAAAAATAATTAAGATAAGAAATATTACGGGAACAATTATCCGGGCGGAATGATAAATATAAAGTGAGGTGACAAGTGGAAGTGGAAATAAAAATATTAAATATGATTTATGAGAAATGATATATGAATAAAACCAAAATAAACCTAAAATAATAAAAAAGAGAGCAGTTGATGATTCCCAGGCACCGCGGGAAAAATGAATATGCCAGGGGTTAATGGTTAAAACAAAAGCGGAAATAATTGAAAGATTGTAATTTGAAGAAAGAAGAAGAACTAACTTATAAATTAGATATATGGTGAAAATGGATAATATGAGGTTGGGAAGACGGACAGCCAGGGGGGTTAAACCAAAGGCAGTAATAAATGGTAGATCTAAATAAACATAACCACCGGGTTTGTAATCACCAAAAGATTGGAAGTGGAGAGGCCAAGCAGCGCCATGTTCGTCTTTGCCGGTTTGGAGTAGAGAATAAGCGTTATAGCCAAGGGCGGCTTCATCTGGGTTTAAAGAGGGGAGTGCGCCAATATTATAAAAACGAATCATCGCGGCTAACAAAAGGATGGCGATAATTAATTTTGATTTAATTAGTTTGGTAACCATAGAAGGTAGAGGTGTTATTTATAGGCGAGAGTGGGGTTAAAAGGGAAAGATCAATCCCCTGCCGGACGGCATCATCATAGGAAAAAATCATCAATTGGTTTGGCTTGTTTTTAAGCCCATTAAAATTGGGTGCCTGAAAGTGAATATTGTCAATTTGAGTGACGGAACCGGTATCCAAACCATTAACAACTAAATTGGCTTGACTCTGATATCTGGCTGGATCGTAATGACTAAAGAAAAGATAAAAAATATAAGGTTGGCCATAAAAGTCGGAAAAGTAAATGTCAGTTTTGTTGGCAGAATTGGTCAATAAGTAATTGGTGGCCTGCTGATAACCGTAAAGATGCTCTGACGGTTTGGTTTTGACAAAATGGTTAAGATATAAATCAGAATAATAAACAAAACTAAGTAAATAAACGGAAAAGACAATAATTTTTAACCATTTTGAAGTAATAAGTCTTAAACCGGAGGCAATAAAGAAAATCAAGGGAACAGAAAACGACATATCACGGACCGGTTGAATCGAATCACGGGTCAAAGCTGAGGCTAGAGGTGCAGTTATAAGCCAGAAGAGAAAAAACCAGGTTAAGGGTGTAATTTTGGTGGAAAGTTTTTTGAAAAAGCCTAAATAGAGGAAGATTAAAGAAGGATAGAGAATAACGCCAATGTATGGGGCGGAATGACGGGCAACCTGCCAGTCACCTTCGAATACCAGAAATCTGGGTGAAAAATTGTTAAAATAACGTTCCCAAAAGCCACGGAGAAAAAAGAAAACTTGGTTGTGAAAAAGATGATAATCTAACTGGTTTGATTCGGCGATGATTTGATTAATTTCAGTTTGATTTTGGGTATATGACCACAGACCAAAAACCTGAAGACGATTACTGTCGCTTTGAGTTAGCAAACCAAAGAGAATAGGGACAGCAAATACTGCCAAGGGTAAGCAAAATTTTAAAAGAAAGTTTTTTGCGGATGGACGAAAGATAGCTAACAGGGCAATAATTAGTAACGGTGACATAATTTTGCCGCCTTGATAGGTAAAAAGGGTTAGACCAAAAATTATAGCTGACCAAAAATATTTATGGCGGACAAAAAAATATGAAGCCAAAATTAGTTCGAAAGTGAGAATATTGGTTTCCCAAGCACCCCGGGAAAAGTGGATATTAAAAGGATTAAAGGCTAAAAGCAGGGCGGATAATAAGGCTAGTTTTTTAGATTTTGGAGAAATGATAATGATGAGTAAATATAGAAATATGGGAGTTAAAGAGCCAATAATGATTGAGGGAAGGCGGACTGCCAAAGGAGTGAGACCAAGATCGGCGACAAAAGGAATGGTTAAGTAAATATATAACCCTGGTTTGTAATCGCCAAAAGACTTAAAAATCAGCGGTAATCTGACCCCATATTCATCTTTGCCGGTTTTGATAATCGAATAAGCATTGTAGCCGATGGAAGCTTCGTCCCAAAGCAAGGGAACATAATTAGTTTGGTAGATTCGGATAAAAAAGGCCATTATTACTATAATGGTTAATAGTATTTTGGTCTTCATGTTTTGATCAGAACGAAGGCAGTGTGACCATTTTTAAATTTGATAGTTTCAATTATTTGGTTCTCGGGAATTTTGTCATTTAATATATCCCAAGGTGTGGCTATTAGTAATAAGTTTGGTTTGTTCATGTCATGTTTCCAATCCGGACGACGGAATTCATATTTAGCAACCTGAGCGTGATTGTTGATGGTTGGATCTTTTTGACAATAAAACATGACATATAAATATGGAAGACCAGTGTTAAGCGGACCCAAACTTCCGAATGTATCGGAAAATACAATAGTTTTAAATTTGTCTTCATTTTGACAGGCATAGACGGCTGCTTGTTTAAAACCGTATTGAGAATATTCGGAAAAATAATACGGGGATTGGATAGTATAAATGTTAAAAAAATAAGCAAAATTTATTAACAAAAGGAAAAAATAAATACAAAGTAAAGGTAATTTATATTTTAGGTATTCAAAGGTAAAAGTCATAAGAATTATAAATGCAGGCAGCCAAGTTAAAGCCCTGAGGGCATGTTGGTCGTTCATGGCGAGTGAAGCTGGTAAGGGTCCGAGAAGAATTAGAGTCCAAGTTATTTGTTGAAGTTTTTTATTTTTTGATTTTATTAATTGATAGAGACCGAGTAATAGAAATGGAACATCGATCAGAAAAACTAAACCGACATCGGGGTATTCCGGTGGAGTAAATTGCATACCTTGCCAAGAAATAAATTTTAAATCAAAATAGTCAACATATTTTCCGGCCCAGTAGTTAATAATTTTGTATTGGTTGGAGATGAAGTTTTTACTTAGTTGATTTGTTAATCTTGGATCGTGAAGAAAAGAAGTTGTCTCGACTCTAGCCTTGATGGCTGGTGAAAATAAGGCTTGGTTAAGAAAAGGTACGGCAAAAAAACACAGAATAAAAAAGCCAATAATATAATTTTTGGAATATTTTTTTAATTTTAAATCTAAGCGATAGATATAAAGTAAAACTATGGTGATTATCGGGGTTAATAGTCTTTCGGCATGATAAGTCCAGACTGATAAACTGAGGAAAATTACAGTTAATACAAGTTGATATAGATAATGTGTTTTAAACCATTTAATTAAAAATAAAATACCGGCAATTAAACAAAATAAGGCAGTAACTGATTCATAGCCTCCACGGGAATAATGGATGTGCCAGGGAAGAACTGCTAACCATAATGAGGCAAAAAGGCTGGCTGTCGGAGAGAAACTTAACTCAAGTAAGAGAAAGAAAACTATAATGGGAGTGATGGTGCCAATGAAAGCAGAAGGAAAGCGAATGGCAAATTCCGTGTAACCAAAGATTTTAATTGAGATAACAGTAAGATAAACATTTACCGGTGGTTTGTAATCACCGACCGATTTAAAAGCCAGTGGAAGATGAAAACCCCATTCGTCATTACCGGTTTCCAAAACGGAATAAGCATTAATACCAATGGTAGCTTCATCCATAGAAAGGTGAACAGGATAATTGGTTAGTTGCCAAAAACGACAGGTAAAAGAAACAATAGTAATGAGGATAATAAAAATAGTTAAACGAAGGTTATTTGACATTAAAGGCCAAGAAAATAATTAAAATAAGGAAATAAGGAATAATAAATTTTGGCGGCTGTTTTTGAAACCATTTAGCGGCAAAGTAAAGATAAAAAAGTAAAGTTGGAATTAAAAAAAGTGTTGTTGGTTGGCCGGTAATTACTGTTATTATAGGAGATAAAACAAAGAGAACAACGATCATTGGTTTGGTTTTAAAAACTTTTATGAAACCAAAGACTATTGCCGGGAGTAAAAACCAACAGATTTGATTGTCACCAAAGAGAATCCTTTGAGGGGCTAATCTGCCTAAACTATTGGTAAATTCTCGAATTAATTGTGTAGATTTGTTATAAAAAATGTGACCGGTTAATTCTTGGTTTTCGTTGCGACTGTTCCAGCGCATTTCTTTTAATGGAGCAATATTATTTTCGGAAAAGATATTTTTGATTTGTGATGAAATGTACGACGGTGTTTTACGATATTCGCTAATAGTATTTGGTATATTGAGAATAAAATATTTCCAAAAGAATGGCTGGATGATGATGAGTATGAAGAGTAGTTTGCGCATTAATGGTATTCAATTATATTAAATGCTGGCTGCTGATTGGGGAAGTAGATCGTGGTAACGGGGGTAGAATTAAGTTGAGGAAAATTACCGGGACTGGTAATCAGAAGCGATTTAGGTGGAATTTGGAGATCTTTTATTTCCCAATCATTGACAAATTTAAATTTATCAAAGGCGTCAACCCAATACCAGTCAGCATGAAAATCCCATTTTAGATTAGGATCGGTCAGATATTTTTGAGGCGACCAAGGCCAATAAAAAAGGATAAACTCGTGTGGTTCACCGTATTTTTTAGTAAAGATTATTTGTTGGTAATCGGGGTAGAGCGGTTTAACATAATCAATGGCTTGTTGGTAGCCATATTGCCAGGCTTGAGACATGGATAAATTATATTGAAGATATGTTTTTGAATAGAAAAAAAGCTGGAGTAACGAGATTAACAAAACTAAGGCTAGGGCTATTTTGGAGTGGAGAAAGCTTAGACCAAGGACGACAAAAATGATATAAAAAGGAATGGCACTGGTAGCTCTGATAGAAGGAAAATCACCGATGGTTAGGGCTGAGGGTAAAAGACAAATTATAAATATCGCAAACAAATAACGATATTTTTTAATGACAATAAATAGACCAAGATAGAAGAAGGGTAGAAAAATAGAAAAAATAAGTCCGGTTGAGGGCGGATTAAATTGGTAGTTTTCGGACCCATGGAAAAAAATAGGTAAAGGGTTAAATAAATCAATGTAGTTGACAATAAATTGCTGACTAAAATAAGTGGCTTTATTGTTGACTAGACGGTTTAAAAACTGAGGCCCGGAATATAAACGACGGTTTTCGTTAATAAGGTTGATAG
>JAPLYY010000111.1 GCA_026395315.1 Candidatus Shapirobacteria bacterium
TCCCCTTGCCCTGTCAAGGGAAAGGGGTCAGGGGTTAGGGTTTATTCCTTTTCCTTCTCTTTCTCAATCTTTTTAACCGCCTCATCAGCCGTCTTCTCTTCTTCGGTTTTCTGTTCAGTTGCCGGTACTTCTACCGGCTCAGTTGGTGCCACCACCGGTTCTTCTTCCACCTTTGGTTCTTCCACCTTAATAACCACCTGATCTAAAGCAGTCTTTATTTCCACTACATCTTTATCAAGTTTTAAATCAGCCACAGTTACCACTGATTCCAATGTCTCTAATACTGATAAATCCACTACAATTTTTTCCGGTAAATCTGTCGGTAATGCTTCCACCTCAATTTCCTCGGTTACCGGTACTAAAATATTACCCTCTTTAACCGCCAATGATTCACCGACGAATTCAATTGGCACCGTTGCCCTGATCTTTTCTTTAAGGTTTACTTTATAACAGTCGATGTGGATTAAATCTCCCCACACCGGGTGGTATTGCGGATTTCTAAAAATTATCGGATAAGTATTTTCGCCCACCACTAAATCAACCAAACCGGATTCACCTACCTGGGTAAATAACTTATTTAAACTCTTGCCGTCAACTTGGACTGAAACCGAATCAAATTTATGCCCATAAATCGTCGCCGGAATCAATCCCTCGCGTCGTAGTTTTTTCACCTTACGGCCCAATACTGTTCTAACTTGCGCTTCCAATTTTGGGTTTGTCTTTGCCATATGTACCTTTTTGCCTAATTGCCCTTTGGCTCGCCGTAATAACTGAAGGCGGCTTACTTGCGTTCGGCCTTAATAATGTGTCCCGATTCTATCACAATTAAAGCCTAATTACCAAGTTTCCGTTAAATAATCTTATTTCTCTCCTCTCTGGTTCTTCGGCCCTTACAAACTCATCCCCGGTGTATTGTGACTGTTTTTTCTCTATAGCCCTCTGTTGAACATCAACACCAGGCACTTCGGCTGTTACAGGATCATATGCTTTGTTTTCCTTTTTAAATAAAGACATAATAAATTGTACCCTATAATACAAAATATCTCAAGTTCTTATGATAAACTCATTTATGAATCAAACTAAACCCCGTATTCTCACCGGCGACCGGCCTACCGGTCCGCTTCATCTTGGTCACTATGTCGGCACCCTCAAAAATCGGGTGGCTCTTCAGGATCAATATGATTGTTTTTTTATCATCGCTGATCTTCATACTTTAACAACGGCCATCACTAAGGAAAAAACTTCAGGCATCCCTGACCGGGTCAGGGGACTGGTTTTGGATTATTTATCTGTCGGTATTGATCCTCAAAAATCAGTCATTTATCAGCAGTCCCGTGTTCCTGAAGTTACCTATTTGTCCCTCATCTTTAGTAATCTGGTGACCGTTCCCAGGGCTCAGCGTGTGCCTACCCTTAAAGATGTCATGCACGACCTTCACATCGAGCAACCTACTGTCGGACTATTAACCTACCCGATTCTTCAGGCCGCTGATATTTTAATGGTCAAAGCCAATTTGGTGCCTGTCGGTAAAGATCAGGAATCCCATGTCGAAGTTTCTCGTGAAGTCGCTCGCGATTTCAACCGCATCTTTAGTGAGGTGTTCCCCGTACCTAAGGCCTTAATTGGCGATGTTGGTTCTCTAATCGGTACTGATGGCCAGGCTAAAATGAGCAAAAGTATTGGTAATTGTATTTATCTCTCTGATGATGAAGACACTGTCAACAAAAAAGTTAAGGGCATGTACACTGATTCTACCCGTCTCAAGCCCACCGATCCCGGTCATATCGAAGGCAATCCGGTTTTTATTTACCACGATGCCTTCAATGATAACAAAGAAGAAGTCACCGAACTTAAGGACAGATACGTCAAAGGCCTAGTTGGCGATGTTGAAGTTAAAACCAAACTAGCACTGGCTCTTAATAAATTCTTAACCCCTATCCGCGCCAAACGGGCTGAATTTGAGGGTAAAAATGACTTAATCGAACAAATTATCGCTGAAGGTAGTCAAAAAGCCCTTCTCGAAGCCCAAAAAACCCTAGATGAGGTTTTAACAGCCATGGGGATTAGATAAATGGACCGTAATATTAAACTTGCCTACATTTTAAGCTACATTAAAACATCGTGGTTTTTCCTCGGTGTCTGGGTTTTTTACTATCTACGTTACACCAACTATGCCGGTATTGGGTTAATTGAAACTGTTCTTATCGTTACTACTACAATCACCGAAATTCCCACTGGTGCTATCGCCGATCTATTGGGGAAAAAGTATACTCTTACCCTCTCTTTTGTTTTCCAGTTCTTATGTAATTTATTAATGGCCTTAGCTCCCAATTTCCAAATGCTTTTATTTTCGGTTTTCTTAGGAGCTATTGGTGGTAGTCTATACTCTGGAACTCTTGATGCTTTAGTTTACGATTCTTTAAAACAAAATAAACAAGAATCAAGATTCGATAAAATAATCACCAACATTGGCAGTCTTCAATTAATCGCCATTATTATTGCTGGTTCTTTGAGTGGTCTTTTATATTCAATCAATCCGTCTCTACCGTTTTTTACTCTTAGTATTTTCTACTTTATTGCTTTTTTACTTACTTTTCTTCTTCAGGAGCCAAAAATTGATACTGAAAAATTTAATATAAAAAACTTTATTTTTCAAACCAAACAAGGTTTTAATCAACTATTTCAATCTAAAAATTTGATTAACCAAACGTTATTATTGTTATCTGTCGGGGGATTTTTAGTGATTGCCGACGAAATGATGGACAACATATTAGTTATTGAATTTGGTTATAAACCGGTTGAAGTAGGTCTGATAATTTCTTTTATCTTTTTAATTGCTGTCATATTTTCCCGGCTGACTCCGAAGATAAACCACTATTTTGGAACTAATAAAGCTATCTTTATTCTTGGATTATTCACCGGAATAACTTTTATTATCTCTCCTTTTGTTGGAATTGTTGCCGGAACAATAAGTTTAATATTTCGCCAGTCTTTCGCCTCAACTTTGAACAATTTAACTTCAATTTCTATTAATCAGAATACAGATTCCCGCTATCGTGCCACCACCATTTCCTCTTTTAATATGATAAAAAATTTTCCCTATGTCGTCGGAGCCTTCTTTTTAGGAAATTTAATGGATTTATTTACCGCCAGAAAAATTGCCTTTGTTCTTGGGTTACTCATGATCATCTTAATTCTGTCCCAATTTAAAAGACTTCAATCCAAATCAGTTCCAAACTAAATTTCATTCCTTTTTCTGTGGGCATGCATGGACTCGGACCATGGACTTCCGACTTATAAGATCGGCGCTCTAACCAACTGAGCTACATGCCCTGGTAGCAGGGGCGGGACTTGAACCCGCG
>JAPLYY010000101.1 GCA_026395315.1 Candidatus Shapirobacteria bacterium
TTTACCAAAATCAGATAGTTTAAAACCAGGAAAAGCTAAGATTGGTAAGGTAATAGTTGATGGCGAGTCAAGATTGAGATTGTAAAATAACCAGTCGGTACCACGTTTGGCGCCGGAAATTTGGTATTTCACTGTTTCCGGACTGATAGCATCCAGATAGGGTTTAGCTGGTTGTTTGGCGGCGGTGGAAGCGGTTTTGGGAAGGTAATCATAAATACTAGCGGTTGTTAATAAACGCCAACTTTCCCCGGAAAATTTTTGTTGATCGGTTATAGGTCCACTATGAATTGGATAAAAATATTTATAGTTAATAATTATTACTAAGAACATTACGGCTATTGAAAAAAAGCGGATTTTAAACAGACGAGGGAAATAGGCAACGGAAAGTGACATCAGAAAAATAACCGGATTGAGAAATCTCCAAGGAAATTGAATATTTTGAATGGGAGTCAGAAGAATCCAAATAGGAGTAGATCTTTCATGTGCCATAAAGGCATAAGCTAACCCAAGTAGAAATAAAATAATTGGAATGATAAAGGTTTTATTTTTGGTTTTAGAAAATTTGTAAAGAGAAAAAATAAAAACTACTAAAGGGATAAGCCAGTGAAGGTAGCCAATCATAAAGGACATTTTATCTTCCGTTCCCCAAACAGAAGGACCGTCACCCCAAAAATTACTAAAAAATAGCTGGAAAAACGTGGCAAAATGGACTGAATAATTGTAATAACCAGAAAACATGGAACCAATCTGAACGTATTTTGCTTCAAAAATTAAAGGTAAGGTAAAAAATGCCGAAAGAGAAATTGACAAAATAGCAGATAATGTTAAATAAATATAAATAAGCCGATTTTTCGAATTGTTTGATTTTATTAGCCAAAAGATTAGCCAGACTAGGCAGATTGGAACAAATAATAGAGCCATAGGATTGTGTGTCAACAGGATGCCGCTGAAAGAGTGGTCTAACCCAAACAAATTGGTTAACTTTGGTTTTAAGACTAATTGACGGATGAAATAGAGTACTAAAGGAAAAAAGGTTGAAGCCCAAGCTTCGTTCATGGCTCCACGAATGTAAATATTGACGGCATGGTACGGAGCATAAGTGTAAAAAATGGCGCTTAGTAATCCACCTAAACGTCCAGTGAGTGATTTGGCTAATAGATACATGAAGAAGGCAGTCAGAATTATTTGAGTGGCAGCTACCAGTTTTATAGTATCAATAAAGGAAAACCTGAAAAATCGGAATATTTCACCGATAAAATAAGGAAGCGGCGGATAATAGTTGAATAAAGGATAGCCATATTCATAACCAAGATCAGGAACCCACCGACAGGGTATTTGGCCATCAATAATGCATTTTTCCATGCTTAACTGGCGAATTACCTGCATGTCGTCGTGCATGTTCCAGTAAATGCCAGGTTTTAAAAAGAAATAGAAGGTTGGAAGAATAAACAGAAGCAATAAGACCGGAATCAATAACTTTCTTTTAAGCATTTTTTTTAAGATGAGTAAAAGCAAGATAGATTGATATACCAGCAAAAACACTCCGAAAATAGCTTTTTAATTGATTAATATCGACAGCTTTGGTGAGAATTGACTGAGTACCGACAAAAGAGGCCAGAGATGGGTTTAGTGGAGCAAATAAACCGACAGAGAGTGAGTTTTCGAAGGTAAATACAATAAAAATATAGATAAAAACTAAACCAAGATATAACCAAGCTTCTTTAAAGTGATAATTAAGGAGCTCAATTATTAGGAATGGGGTGATCCAAATAAACCATTGAGGATGAAAGTGGGTAACTGAAAATAGAAGTAAGAATACTACCATAAAATAGGAACAATAAAATTTAGGTCGAAGAAATTTATTTTGAGAGAGAAGATAAAGAAAGGTTAAGATTAAAAGAAAAGGAAATAGACCCTCGGCCACAGAAAGCATCCATTCCATGTAAAACATTTTTTGACTTTTAGGGCTAAAAACCATGTAACGATAGGCAGAAGAAGTTATAAATGGAAGGTTGGTTAGAATGACAGGAAGAAGAGAAATAATGCCTATTTTAATTCGTGATAACCATTTATCTGATTTAAAAATTATAAACGGAAGTAAAAATATGGGATACATTTTGAAGGCAATGCCAAAACCGATGGCGAGAGCAGATAGTGCCAGCTTGTTTTTTTTGAGTAAAAAGGCTGAGAGGACGGTGAAAAATACCGGAATAATGTCAAAAACTCCCATACAAAAAGTGGCATATAAAGTGACGGGGTTAAAGATCCATATAATGAAGGCAAGGTATCTATGGCGAGGATTGGTAAAATATTTATATAACAGGAAAGCAACTGCAAAATCAAAGATGAGATATGGTAGTTTGATAATAAGAAGATACCAGGGAAGATTGGGTATTAAATATATATTAGCACCTGACATAACAGTTTCAAGAAAATAACTCAGACCAGTAAAGGCAAATATTTTTTGAAAAGACCCAAGGGTGAAATAGGTAAGCGGGGGATAAATAAAAATATCGCTAACGCCAAAGTTTTTAACCAAGGGGTGGCTTGGAGGAAGGGAAAGAAGATATTCGTAAACATTGGTCACATTTTTAGTTCCCAAAAAATAGGAAGAGAGGCTTTGACCGGCAAGATCAGGGTGGTAGGTAAAAGCCATGAGAAAAATACGGATGGCAAGGCCAATGATAAGAGGGATTAAAAATTTTGATTTGAACATGTTTAATTTTACCTTAAACGGTAAAGCTGGAGGGTATCAGATCCCGGTTTTGGGTATGATTTAACTAATTCAAGGCGGTCAGTTTCCGACGACAACAGTTTATTTCTGGTTTGATTGATTAGGAGAAAGACTTCGTCGCCATAAAGACGGGCGTCGATTAGTTTTGCCGGTATTTGATTGACACCAACGCCGACACCAAATACAGTTAGATTAATCAAACTATCGGTATAAATTTGCAGACCGTCGGGAAGAGTACCAAAATAGACTTGGGTTTTTGATTCAGAGATAAGATAATCGGCTGATGGCTTAATCCCCCAACCTGAGGTCCAATCAGACAAATAACCGGTTTCGCTCGGAGGTAGAATATAATTAAATGAATCGACGGAAAGTTTAATAATATTAATAATATTTATTGACGACAAAGCGATGATGATTAAATATTTAAATTTAATTTGAGAAATAGCAAATGAGCTTATCAATATCAGCGGTGGTACAGTAAAGAGGATATAACGGGCAGTAAATACTTTGGCAATACCAGCATTAGTTAACAATGGTAAAAACCACCAGAGAAATACAATTAATATGGTTTTATTTTTGAATATAAATTTTCGAAAGAAAAATACACTAAATATAAAAACTAAAATAATCGGCCAGGAGATATAGTTAAGATAAATAGTGGCAATGTCTTTTAGATGGGGAATTAACGGATCTAAAGGGTGTTTAAGAACTTCAGTTAACGGCCAAATATAATCAAGATTACGAAGCGCAATTTGATGAAACTGGGGCCCAAGACGGAGAATATTGTAAATTATAAAGGCAATACAACATGAAATTAAGGGTAAATATATTTTTTTAATATTGGCTAAACGATAAATTATAAAAGTGACCAGTGAAAGAACGATAAAATAAATTGCCGGAGATTTGGCCAACCAGGCCAGACCAAGGGAAAAACCCAAAATTAACGATATATCAAGCCGGGGATATTTAGCCAACAAAAAGGCTAAAAATAATGAAAGTAACCCAAAATAAGATAATAAATTGTCGGCTAAAGCCAGCCGATCAAAAAAGAAGGTAAAAGGTAAAGTCAGATATAGAATCGAAGCTATTAAAGCGGTGGAACAATTTATAAAATATATGGCAAAGGTAAAAATTACTATCAAACTACCGGCGCCGGATAGAACGGATATTAGTCGTCCGGCAATAAGCGGATCACTGATAAATTTAAGATCGATAGAATTTAACCACATAAACAGTGGTTGTTTGCCATCACTAAGAGGTACAAAGCGGAGAGTCTCAACATTTTTGATCAATTGAGCCCAACGGATATAGATGGCTTCATCACCGAAAACAGGAATTTGAGTTAAATTCTGGAGACGGCTAAAAAAATAGACCACCAATAATGGAATAAGCCAGAGGAATGACTTAAGATGTAGATTTTTGATCATAAACTCCTCTGAAGTTGTTGATAAGAACTCTTTTGATTTCGTTGATCATTTGAATAGATTCTTTTTTGTACCGGGTATCAGCATCACCTTTGGTGATGCTGGTGTCTTCGTTTCTCCAAACAACTTCGACTTCCTTGGTTTTATAACCCCATTTTTGGGCCATAAATAACAACTCGACATCAAAAGCGGAAACACGCCAACCCTTTTTATCCGAGGTATCTCTAAAAAATTGAAGATGGGGAAAAAGTTTTTTGGCAATATCTGTTTTAAACATTTTAAAACCACATTGAGTATCAATTATGTTAGGTAAAAAAACTAAACGACGAAGAGATAGAAAAACCGGGCCACCAATTTTACGAAGAAGACTATAGCCTTCGCGGTGGATACCGCGGGAACCAATAATAATGTCATATTGCGAAGAAAAAGGCAGAAGTTTTTGGATTTCTTTTAGGGGAGTTGACTGATCCATATCGGTAAATAGGACGAGAGGATACTTAGCTTGTTGAATGCCACCCCAGACGGCTGATGGTTTGCCGCCATGACGGAGGTTAATGATTCGAAAACCGGGATGGGTTTTGGAGAATATTTGAGCCATCTTAAGGCTGTTATCAGTTGATTCGTCGTTACAAATTAGAACTTCCCAGGTGAAAGTTTGTGTTTTTAAGAAATCGTTGATTTCATTGAGTACTCCCCGTTTTAAATTGTTTTCTTCGTTATAGCAGGGAATGACAATAGAAATAGGCATAGATAGTTAACATTATACAGTTAAAAACGGCTGATAGGTAAGGTTTTTGAAAGATACAACTTCATGATATTATCGATTAAGGATCGGCAACTATTTATGAAAATACCCGTTAAAAATATATTATATTATCTGTCAATTATTATATTTTCTGTTTTTTGGCCGATTTCATTTATAAAAGCAAACCAGGATTGGATAGCTTATTTATTGCCAGCATTAGTAGTTGTCATTGACTATTTGTTATATATGAAGAAAAGTAAATTACAGAATTGGGTAGTTTTATTGATTTCTTTTTTACAGCCGAGTTTTTCTTTAATACCGTTTTTTATTGGTATTTGGGTGGTTGTTAGGGAAAAATTTTCTAAATTGTCGATTGTTTATTTAGTATTAGCTTTGACATTA
>JAPLYY010000009.1 GCA_026395315.1 Candidatus Shapirobacteria bacterium
AAAGAGGAATTTAAACCGATAACTTAGGGAAAAGTGGGGATATATTCCTGCGGACCGACAGTTTATTGGAATCAACACATTGGTCATATGTATGCTTATACCCAATGGGGGACATTGGTAAATTTTTTAAGGTATGTGGGCTACGAGGTGAAATGGGTAATGAACGTAACTGATGTCGGGCATATGGTTTCTGACGCGGACGAAGGTGAAGATAAGATGGAAAAAGGGGCCAAAAGAGAAGGGATTTCGGTGTGGGATATTGCTAAAAAATACCAAAAACAATTTGAAGAAAGCTTGGATGCTTTTAATATCCGTAGGCCGGATGTATTGTGCCGGGCGACAGAACATATTCCGGAACAAATTGCTTTGGCGGAGAAAATTGAAAAAAATGGGTTTACATATTTAACGAAAACCGGTTTGGTTTATGATACGGCTAAATTTGCTGATTATGCCAAGTTTGCTAATTTGAAATTAAATGAAATGGATAGCGGAGCCAGGGTGGAAGTTGACGAAGAAAAGAAAAATCCCTGGGATTTTTTACTGTGGGTGACGAATCAGCCGGAACATATTATGAAATGGCCCAGTCCGTGGGGAGAAGGTTTTCCGGGGTGGCATATTGAATGTACAGCGATGTCGACAAAATATTTAGGTGAAACTTTTGACATACACACTGGTGGAATTGAACATATTGGTGTTCATCATACCAATGAAATTGCCCAAGGGTACGGCGCTTTTGGTCACCAGACGGCGAATTATTGGATGCATAATGCCTGGTTAATATTGAAAGGTGGCGAAAAGATGAGTAAGAGTCTGGGTAACGGTTATACTGCCAGTCAATTAAAAGAAATGGGTTTCGATCCATTGGCACATAAATTATTGGTGTTAACATCGCATTATCGAAAAGGATTGGAATTTTCATTGGAGTCTTTAAAGGCCAGTCAGACTGCGTTATTTAAATTAAGAAATTTGGTAGTTAATTGGCCGAACGGAGGAGTGGTGGATGACAACTATAAGCAAAAGTTTATTGATTTATTGGCGGATGATTTGCAGGTTTCTGAAGCGATCGCTTTGATTTGGAAGTTGACTAAAGATGATATTGTCTCTGATCAAAACAAGAAAGCCACAATTTTAGATTTTGATAAAGTATTAAGCCTTAATTTGGGACAAAAAACTGTGGAAGAAGAAATACCGACGGAAATAAAAAAGCTGGCCGAGGATAGAGTAAAAGCCAAAACCGAGAAAAATTGGGCTGAAGCGGACAGATTAAGAGAGATAATTAAAGAAAAGGGGTATGTTATTGAAGATGGCGGTAGGAACGGTTACAAGTTGAAAAAAGCCTAATTATCCTATATAATATTCTAATTTAAAAATTTGAAACAATATGTTTGAAAATTTAAAGGTAAATTTCGGAAAATTTAAGGAGACGGTCAAAGAAAAGGCGGCTGATGGTTGGAATGGATTAAAGGATAAGATGGGTAAAATCCGCGACCGCTGGGATATATTTTCCGAAGAAACTAAAGCGGAATTATTCATAGTAACGGCTCCGGTGGTTAATGGGGTTAAACAGGCGGCTGAGGGAATTAAGACTTCATATAACGCGGTTGAAGGAAATATTTTTAAGAGAATCGGCAACGTGTTTAAAGAGGGTTGGGGAGAGATGAAGGAAAAAGTGGCTACCATTAGAGAAAACGTAGGGGAAAAGGTAGCCCGACTTAAAGAAAGATACCAGGTTTTGGGTTTTGGGGTGGGAACTTTATCTTTGGTTCATGATGCTATGGATCGGGTAGAGGAATTGCCGATTTATATTCAAGCGGGGATGGAAGTGTTTCAGGAGAAAAAATTAAATTTGATTGGTGATAAAGCTGAAAAAGCTGTTAGTAAAGATGCGACTGATAAAAAAAATGACAGATTAATCAGTACCTATGCACATGTGGCCAATCGAAGGAATTATTTTGAAAATAAAAGGATGGAAATGACTGACAAATTACAAAGAATGAGACAGGGCAGAAGCCGGTTGGTTGCAGCCATGGCTCAGGCGTAAAATAGACTATGACTACCAAAGAAGCCAGACAAATCATTATGGACATGGGGTTATCGGCCGAGGTGATATTGCAGGCGGATAAAATTCTAAGCCAGTATAAAGATGATGAAGAAATTCCAGATGATGTTATCAATAAAATTTTGATGATTGTCGATGTGGAAATTGATGCTAACCAGCTGGTGGCTGATGTCTACGAAAGCGGCACTGAATTGGCGGACGATTTTTTAAAGAAAGTTGACGATGAGTCCAAAAAAATTAAAGACGATATTGACAGTGTTGTAAAATGATATCGGCTATGTTAAGCTAACTTCGTTTATGAAAGGCAAAAAACACAATTATGAGGTCGTAGTGGAATTTAGTCCTAAGGCTGATGATGAAACCAAGCAACCGGTTTTTAACAAAATTACTAAATGGTTTGAAGATGCTAAAGCTTTGGTCACCAAAAAAGATCATTTGGGAGTAAAATCGCTGGTGTACCAGATCAAAGATTTTGATAAAGCCGATTTTTGGCAACTTGATGTGGAGGCAGATAAGCCGGTAAAATTGGCCGAACTTAATGTATTTTTAAATCGTGAGTTACAAGTTATTCGTTATTTAGTATTAAAAGTTTAAGGAGTATATAAAATGCCAAGCAGATGTCTGAATAGAGTGATGTTAATCGGTAACCTAACCAGGGATCCGGAGTTAAGATATACACCAGCTGGAATGGCGGTAGTTAGTTTTGGATTGGCTACTAATCGGGTGTGGGTGACCAAACAAGGCGAGAAAAAAGAGGATGCTCAATTTCATCGAATTGTGGCCTGGAATAAATTAGCTGAATTATGCTCACAATTATTGGCTAAGGGCCGGAGAATTTATGTTGAGGGAAGAATTCAATACCGGGAAATAATTGATCAAGCAGGAGTTAAAAAGCAGGTATCGGAAATTGTGATTGACGATATGATACTTCTCGACAATAAAACGGGAATGGGGCAGGGTCAACGCAATGGTGAGATGGAAGTAACCACTATGCCGATGCCGGTTGCCGAAACTCCGGTTGAGGTGGAGTCGAATGAAATACCAGAAATTGAAATCCCTGACAATTTTGAGTCCACTCCCGTGGCTGAACCTCAAGATATTAAGTCAGAGGATGTCAAAACTGAATAATATTTAAACTATGGCTAAAGATAAGAGAAGAAAAACAGTCAGAATTACCCCAAGAGCAGATAAGTGTTCTTTTTGTGAGGAAAAAAAGACGCCGAGTTGGAAAGATAGTGAGCTATTAAAAACTTTTTTAACCAATCGTGGCCGAATAATGGGCAAGGGATATACCGGGCTTTGTGCCAAACATCAAAGAGCTTTAGCCAAGGCAATTAAACACGCCCGACACTTGGCACTGTTGCCTTTCACTACCGGAATGTAAGCCAGCTTGAGGTAGAATTAGTTGATGGTAAATGTGGTAGATAATAAAATTGTTCTGAAATTTACGGCTAAAAAAATTCAGGGAGTAGGAATGAGCGGAGGTAAAGTCTGGGCTGATGGACTGAAAATAATTGTAGATCGGGAAGAGTTGACTTATGAAGCAAAGGACAAAATTATGGTGGATGAATCGGGAGATGCAGCAACTTTGGTGAAAGCAAAGGCAGTTGGGGTTAGGGGAATAGCCCTTGTCGGTGATAGAATTATCTCTGGTTTGCCAATAGTCCGATTGAGTCCTCAACAGATGGAAATATTTAAAAAATGGGGAAAAGAAAGCCATAGAATATGGCTAAACGGCATCAGTGGTAAAATATTTATTACTTAAATAAATGACAAAAAATATTAGAAACATGGTGTTGGTACTGGCGTTGATGTCGGTGACGTCACTGGTGAGTTTCCGGGTGGGAGAGTACAAGGTTCAGCAAGGTGTAGCTCAAAACGGTCAATTGGATTTATCGATGATGTGGAAAGTGAAAGCGGATTTGTCAAAGATGTTTTTGGAAAAAGATAAAATGGTGGATAAGGATATGGCCTATGGGGCAATTCAGGGGATGGTGGCGTCTTTGGGTGACCCATACACGATGTATTTACCACCGAAACAAAATCAGGCCAGTAATCAGGATTTGGCGGGGGCTTTTGGCGGGGTGGGAATTGAATTGGGCTATAAAGATAGTCAACTGGCAGTAATGGCGCCATTGGCCAAAACGCCGGCGGAAAAAGCCGGAGTGTTGGCGGGGGACTTAATTTTAAAAATTACTGATAAAGCCAATAATGTAGACAAAGATACTACCGGCATAAGTTTGACCGAGGCAGTGGATTTGATTCGGGGGAAGATTGGGACTGAGGTAACTTTGAAATTGTATCGGGAAAGTAAAAAGGATACTTTTGACGTGACTATGAAACGAGATAATATTGTGGTGGCCAGCTCGGAACTGGTGTGGGTCGACTCCGCCAAGGCTTCGACGACTGAAAAAAGTCTGATTGGAAGTAAGAAAATTGCCTGGGTCAGGCTGTATAAATTTAGTGATCAAATATATAAAGAATGGCCAATGATGGTGGATAATATATTGTCTGAAAAAGCTAAGCCGGGAAACAACTATGGGGGAATAGTATTGGACTTAAGAAATAATCCGGGCGGGTTTTTACAAGCCAGTGTGTTGGTGGCTTCTGATTTTATCGACCATGGGACAATTGTGACTCAGGCGTCGGCTGATGG
>JAPLYY010000076.1 GCA_026395315.1 Candidatus Shapirobacteria bacterium
GATATTTTTTCGCCAAATTCATTATCTTTGACAATCTCAAATCCTTACCTTGGGAAATGGGGGAGTAGGCCGTCACCACCACCTTGTTCTCATCACAGAATTTCTTCAACTCTTTGTCATTGTGACTGGGATGAAATCTAACTTGATTATTAACTATTTTATATCCTTCATCTAGCCCTTTGTTTAGTCTGGTAATGCCAAAATTTGATACTCCGTAAGATCTAATCACCCCGTCTTTCTGTAGTTTCTCAAAAACATCCAAAGTCTCCTCTGTCTTGATAAAAGGATTTGGCCAATGTATTAATAATAAATCCAGATAATCTGTTCCCAGTTCTTGACAGTATCTTTTAGCCGATTCCAAGGCTATATTTTTCCATAATTTAAATGGCGGAACCTTAGTTGTTATAAAAATATCTTTACGACTGACACCACTATTCTTAATCGCCAGTGCAATTTCACGGTGGTTTCCATACATTTCAGCAGTATCTATCAACCGATAGCCAATCCCTATAGCATTTTTAACCGCTTCCACACAACCATTACCTTTCAAATTCCACGTCCCCAATCCTAAAACCGGGATATCAACACCCTTAGCTAATTTAATCGTTCTCATTTCACCTTTTTCAAATAATCAACAATTTCCTCCGCATGAATTGTCGGATTAACTTTATCATAAATCTTTCTAATTTCCCCATTATCATCAATTAAATATGTTTTTCTTAAAGTTCCGACCAATCCCTTTGCCCCGTAACTTCTTATCATCTTCCCACTGATATCACTCAAAATTGTAAAATTCAAGTTATATTTTTCAGCAAATTTCTGATGAGACGCTACCGAATCTTTTGACACTCCTAAAATTACTGCTCCCAATTTTTCAATTTGACGAAAGTTATCTCGTAAACTACACGCTTCTTTAGTACACCCCGGAGTATCATCTTTTGGATAAAAATAAAGCACTACCCATTTGCCTAGGTAATCAACTAATTTGTGCGTCTTTCCGTTTTGGTCTGGTAGTTCAAAATTATTTGCTTTCATCATTAATTATACCGCCGATCAATTTCTCTTTCCTGAATTTTGGCCATTTTTTGATTTCCGCTTCCCGTTTCATCGCCTCCGATCTGGTCTCAAATTCTTCCTGATATACCAGCTCTAAACTTCTAAAATTTCGCGTATACTTCGCCCCCTTTCCCAACTTATGTTTTAACAATCTTCTTCCCAAATCATTGGTCTGCCCAGTATATAAGGTATTTTTATCTGTTCGTAGAATATAAACAACAAATTTATTTTTCACAGTAATAGCATTTTTTATTATGAATACAAATTTGATTGCCACACTTTGGACAAATCCATCGGGTATTTTCTATTTTCATAAATTCTTCTAATCCAATTTCTTTTATTTTATTTAAATTTTCAATCATACTCATGCCATATTTATTTCGATATCTTTTATCTAAATATTTCAATTTTTCACAAGGATAACTTTGACATTCAAAACAAAAATTAACTTTACAATTTCTTATTTTGCAATTCAAACACGAAATTTTACTGGTTTTAGTTAAATTCCGACAACCGGGACATTTATTTTTGTCTCTTAAATATGCCATACAAATCCCACAATTCATTCCACAAGGTGCCATCATATCCTAATAATTTGGCAAACTCATTATAGATAAACTACCCCAATGAGCCATCAAATATGGGAAAAATACTTCATTAAATATCACTATTTTATACATCATCCAGGCCATAAATATCATCCATAAAACCCTGACTATTATATTCTTTCCCCATTTAATTCTACCTAAAAGCATTAATCCAAAAACCACTAAAGACATTCTATAGTGACTAATACTTGGCAATATTCCCAAAGCTTCTCTTCCCCAATAATAACTACTGGAAAAGGGTATAAAGAAAAATAATAACGCTGTTACCAAATTAGGTTTATTAATTATTTTCCATATCATTAAGCCGCTACATCCGGCTAAAAACGGAATCATAGATATCCAATACCACGGGGCATTTCCGCTCCCAATTAACAATATTGTCAGCAAATGAGTAAATAGCGGTAACGTTAAAAATAATATTTTTTTATCTTTCACTTTTATTGAGATTAGAGCAAAAGACAACAATCCCCATATCCACCAACCATCCGTCGGGAAATCCTTAAATTTTAAAGTTTCCAACATAGTTACTATTTTTATGGCTCCAAAATATCCACGGCTGACATTGTTTAACAACACCGCCATAAATAAATCTTTTTGCAGCCATAACCCCCAGCCTGCATATACTAATATTGGTGCCGCACAACACCCCAAAAACAATAAAATATTTTTTAAATTAACTTTATTTTTCCATAACAATATGGTTGATCCAAATAAAAAACCAATCGCCGGTTCTTTCGCCAGCACACTTAATCCGCCCACTACTCCCGAACTTATTAAAAATACCAACGAAAATTTCTTTGAAAAATATTTTACATACAGAAATAGCAAAATCAAATGAATCAGAATAAACGGAGACACCACATTTTCTAAAAACGCTGTCCTGGTGGCTAATAAATAAATCGGAGCAGTCGAATAAATCACTAATCCTAAAGTTCCAACCCACGGATTTGATGTAATTAGTGTCAAAAATATAAACAACAATATTGCCGTTATCACCGCCATTACCAAGGCTGGTCTCCGAAAATCACCAGGATGTACATCCTCAACATTCTTAATATCATTGTCTACTCCCAGACTATAAATCAGTCCGCCAAGTGGCGGATGATCAAAAAAAGGCGCTACAAAAAACATATGTTCTTTTCCTTTCACATAATCAATTTCTTTCACTGCCAGTAATGGACTAGGATCTTTCTTAAATTTTTCCCAGTTAACAATTCCCTCTCCCACATTAATTCCAAATCCCTCTACATCTCCCTGTTTTGGGTTTAGTTTAACATTTATATATACTCCATTAAGAATTGTCCACGCCATCGGCAAACCATATCTTTTCAAACTAACCCCCTGCCACACATAATCAAACTCATCAGTAATCGGAGTTGGATAACTACCATATCCAAACCACCTCAAAGACACACTTTTTCTAACTACCCAAAAAGATATTAATATCGCCACCATCAAGCATATTATTCTAAAGGTATTTTTCTTCACTTACCCATTTTATCAACTTTCCAATCGTGTTGCCCCGCATGGATTCGAACCACAGTAAACAGCTCCAAAGGCTGCTGTCCTACCATTAGACGACGGGGCAAAGTAAATTGTGCCGACGAGAGGACTTGAACCTCCATGGCTTGCGCCACACGCACCTCAAGCGTGCTTGTATACCAATTTCAACACGTCGGCAAATTTTCAAAAGAACAGGCTATTATAGCAACTTTGGTGGTCGTTGAGGGACTCGAACCCCCGACATCACCGATGTAAACGGTGCGCTCTACCAACTGAGCTAAACGACCAGATAACTGTATTTTACCAGCAAACAAAAAACCCCGCAGCTACGGGGTTGCTCTGAGCGGGTAACGGGACTCGAACCCGTGACTCGTCCTTGGCAAGGACGCATAGTAACCACTATACTATACCCGCAAGTAGTTAAAGGTGCCGAAGGTTGGACTCGGACCAACATCCCAGGTTTTTCAGACCAGTGCCGTGACCATCTTGGCTACTTCGGCTAGAAGTATTTTGATTATATCAACAAATCCTAATTTTGTGCCGCAGAGAGGAATCGAACCTCCACGCTTTTAAAGGCACACGGTCCTGAACCGTGCTTGTCTACCAATTCCAACACTGCGGCCTATTTTGGATGAGCGGGATAGGGGAATCGGACCCCTGCTTAAAGATTGGAAATCTTTAGTTCTGCCATTAAACTAATCCCGCACTGTTGCTATTTTATCAAAAAGTCCACAATTCTTACCAAGTGAAACTTTTTCTGGGGCTTACCGGCTTGACATTATTTAATACTTCACTGACATTTTCACCTTCGTATAGTGTTCCCGAATTTTTTTGTAGCGCCGTTTCTATTGCATTTTGACAATCAGAACAATGAGTCACATGAATCTTAACTTCACTCAAATTTCTACCTTCCCTTAAGTCAGCCCTGAATTTACGGCACTCTTTTGGATTAGCCATATTTAATATTTATAAAAAAATAAGCGCTCCAAGTCGGGGATACTGGATTCGAACCAGCAACCTCACGGTCCCAAACCGTGCGCGCTAGCCAATTGCGCCAATCCCCGGGATGTGCCGCCAGAGGGGATCGAACCCCCACGCTTGTTGAGAGCACAAGATTTTAAGTCTTGCGTGTATACCAATTTCACCATGGCGGCAAAAAGTTAATTGTATTATATAATCAAACAGTCATTTTCCCAACAACCAATGAGTAAACCAATACATTTTAAAACTATTACCGGTTCTCAAATTCCCTTGCCCGTCTTTTTTCCCGATGCCACCCGGGCAGTTTTAAAAACCCTCGATTCGGCCGATATTGAATCAACCAAAACACCCGGTGTTCTGGTCAATACTTTTCATTTATATAATTCTCCCGGAGGATCGGTCATTAAGGAACACAAAGGCGTCCGTGGTTTTATGGACTGGCATGGAGCCTGTATCTCTGATTCCGGTGGTTTCCAGGTGATGTCAGTTGCCAAAAAATTTAGCGGTAACGATTCCGTCACCGACAGAGGTGTTCATTTCAAACTTCCCGGTACCTCCAAAAAAATTATGTTTACCCCTAAAACTTCCATCGATTTCCAGTTCATTCTCAAAGCCGACATGGTCGTCGTCCTCGACGATTTTACCGAACTGCAAGCCAATCTTACCCGTCAACGGGAAACTGTCGAGCGGACAATCCTTTGGGCCAAAGAGTGTAAAAAAATCTTTATTAAAAAATGTACCGATCAAAAAATCCTGTCAGAAAAACGACCTTATCTTCTGGGAGTAGTCCATGGTGGTCATAACCTCGACCTTCGCCGCGAATGTACCGAAAGGTTAGTGGAAATCGGCTTTGACGGTTTAGGCTATGGCGGCTGGCCAATGACCGATGATGGTGAATTCAATTTCGATATTCCCCGGGTTATTGGGGAAAACTGTCCGTCAGATTATCTGCTTTATGGCCTGGGAGTTGGTAAACCCCACGAAATTGTTCAAATGGTTAAAATGGGTTGGCAGATTTTTGATTGTGTTCTCCCCACCCGCGACGCCCGTCATAAACGGCTTTATGTTTATAATGCCAAAACTATCAGTGATATCGATGTCAATCAATCTAATTTTTATGAATATTTTGTCCCCGATAAGGAAAAATATTATCATGACAATCACCCGGTTAGCTCCGCTTGTGATTGTTTGCTCTGCACCCGTTACGACCGCTCTTATCTACGCCACTTATTTGCCACCGGCGATATGACCGCCGGCCGCCTGGCAACAATCCATAACCTTCGCTTTTATTCAATTCTGATGGAAAAACTTCGTTCCGTTTATGAAAAAGATTCTCACCGTTAATTTTGGTTGCCGGGTCAATTCCGCCGAACTTAATCAACTCACTCAAAAATATATCAATGATGGATTTACCCCTCTTGTTAAAGAGGGGCAGGGGAGATTGAGCCCTGATCTAATTGTTATCAATACCTGTGCTGTCACCAAAAAAGGGGAATACGAGTCGATTTCCAAAATTAAAGATCTACAACAAAAGTTTCCTCAAGCCAAAATTTTTGCCACCGGCTGCGCCGATTTATCCAAACTAAAGAATGTTAAAATTATCTCCAAAAACAATTTACCGGCTTTTTATACACCACAAGTTAAAGATAAATTCAGCCATACTAATCGATATTTACTTCGAATTCAAACCGGTTGTACCGCCTTTTGCAGTTATTGCATTGTTCCCTACCGTCGTCCCCACCTTTGGTCTCTACCAATTAATGAAGCTATATCCATTGTCAACCACATTCCTACTTACCAAGAAATTATTATTACCGGAGTCAATTTAAATCAATACACCCCCAGTCTATCCAATCTTCTTGAAGCTTTATTGATCCAAACCAAAATTCCTCTGATTAGTTTCGGCTCCGTTCCACTTCTTTGTATTGATAAAAATTTTATTAATCTTTATGAAAAATATTCTGACCGTTTGTCACATTTTTTACACATTCCCATTCAATCCGGTTCCGACAAAATTTTAAAACTCATGAACCGTCCCTATAATGTCAAAAAAACCAAAGAAATATTTTCGTTGCTAAAAACCCCCTTTTTTCAAGGGGGGGTGCCCGACCTGCCTGCCGGTAGGCATGGAGGGCGAGGGGGTTTGAATTTTGGTACCGACATTATTGTCGGCTTTCCTACTGAAACTGACTCTGATTTTCAGCAAACCTACAATTTATGCCAACAATTGGGATTTTCCAAACTTCATGTTTTCCGCTTCTCCCCCCGTCCCAATACCCCCGCCCTAAAATTATTTAAAGATTCTCCTAAAATCAGCAATCTTGAGAAAATTTCCCGTAGTCAAAAACTCCGCTCTCTCATCTCCCAAACCACACTTCCATTTCATCAAACACCGGGTACTTAAAACTCACCTCTTGCCCCTGAAATTTGGCTTCCTTCCCCCAAATAAACACTCTGGTAATATCCTGGCTCATCTGATTGGAAATTTTTTTCAATACCATTTCCAAAGTTTGTCCTCGTTTCATAATCAACGGTTCCTGTTTATCCGCCTCGCTGGTTCTTTCCCTTTTTAAATATACCCTCACCATTCCCAATCCTTTCCACACAGCATCTTTAAATTCCTGTATTCCTTGTCCATTTACAGCACTCATAAAAACGATATTGGTATTCACCCCTCCTTTTTGAAGGGAGGGGCTTGGGGTGGGTTTTGCCATGTCTATTTTAGTCACCACTTCCACCAATGGCATATAAGTTCTCGATTTACTCAACCCGTCAATATACCGGTCCACATCTTCCAGCTTTTCTCCAATCTGAATTATGGCATTGTCAAATCCCATCTCTTTGGCCATTTCTATTAAATTCTCTTTGGGAATAATTTTAAACGGATCAACAATTTGAATTGACCCCCGATCAGCCCGATGGATATGGATTTTTGGCGGTTTTTTATTTAATCTGATCCCGGCATTTTCCAACTCTTGTTCCACTTTTTTTAACCAACCTAATCTTTGAATATCAGTCATCAATACCACTAAGTTTGACGCCCGAACCACTGACAACACTTTTTTACCAAAACCCTTGCCTTCGGCTGCCCCTTCAATAATTCCCGGTAAATCCAATATTTGAATTCTGACCCCTTTATATTCCATCATCCCCGGGATTACCCCTAGGGTAGTAAAATCATAATTCGCCACTTTTGATTCAGCGTTAGTGACCGCATTTAATAAAGTCGATTTTCCCACCGACGGCAATCCCACCAGTACTACTGACGCGTCACCGGAATGTTTAATGGCATAACCCACCCCACCTCCGGCTCCGCCGCTGATTTTTTCCTCCAAATTATCCCGTAACCTCGACAATTTCGCTTTCAGTACTCCATGGTGAAACTGGCTGCTTTTGTCATAGGGAGTGTCGTGGATTTCCTTTTCCACTGCGGCAATTTTTTTAGCAATTTCTTCTTTATACATTTGATAGAATAGTAAACTATGTTTATTATTGTCCTCTTATTGGCTTTTTTCCTTAACTACAGTCCTATTTTAGCATCTGACCGCAATATTTTTGGCCTTCACTTAACTCAAACCAGTGATTTATCAATATCCAAGGATGTTATCAATAGCTCCGGCGGTGATTGGGGTTGGGCTACCATCGTCGTCCGTCTTGACCAGCTTGATCGAAATACTTGGCAGAATTTTATGGATAATTGCCGTATATACCATATAATTCCAATTATTAGATTGGCCATCTATATGGATCAAAACAACTGGAAACAACCCAGTCTTTCCGATATTGATAATCTGGCTAATTTTCTCAACTCTCTCAATTGGCCCACTAAAACTCAATATATTATTCCTTTTAACGAAATCAATCATGCTTCTGAATGGGGTGGAGCCATCGACATCAAAGGCTTCACTGACATGTTTATCTATACTTCTCAAAAATTTAAATCTCTCAATCCCAATTTTTTTGTTCTTTCCTCACCTTTAGATTTAGCTTCTCCGGAAAATATGCCTCAATTTAAATCCGCTCTCAATGTTTATCATGAAATTTACCTCTATAAACCCCAATTTTTCGATGCTTTTGACGGTCTGGCTTCCCATTCCTATCCCAATCACGGCTTTGTTGGTATCCCGTCTGATTCCGGTCAGCATTCCGTTCGCGGCTACATCTGGGAACTGGCTTATTTAAAATCCCTCGGCATTAACAAAACCTATCCCGTTTTTATCACCGAAACCGGTTGGCCCCACCGGGAAGGAGAGTCAAATAAAAATAATTTTTACACCACCGCCACCAGTGCCAAATTTTTATCTGAAACTCTGGATATCTGGCAAAATGATCCCCGGATTATGGCCGTTACCCCCTTTATTTATAATTATCCCAACGTTCCTTTTGATCACTTTTCCTGGGTCGATAAACAAGAGCAATTATACCCTTCCTATCAGCAATTAATTGATAAACCTAAATTTAAAAATACTCCGGAACAAATCACCTCGTTCGACGTCATCGAAAACGATATGCCTTTTTTAATTTTCTCCGACTACGATTATGGCGGCCAAATTGTTCTCAAAAACACCGGCCAGTCAATTTGGGGCGAAACTCAGTTTTGCCTGACCCCCAAATCATCTGACAATGTTGTCGTTGATGCCCTCTGTACCTCCAATACTTTCGTTCCCCCCGGCGGTAAATTAACTCTCAATTATAAATTTCGAGTCGCCAAATCTAACGAAGAGAAAACTTTTATTGGCTGGGACAAAGTTAATCAGCAATATTCCATTACCCCAATTGTCACCCAAGGCCAAATCTACCGCCAAGATCTTAATCTCAAAGAAAAAATCATTCAACTCTTCAAAAACCTGTCTTTATGAGCCGCGTGGGACTCGAACCCACGATTAATTTATAATCGATTTTCAGGATTATCCAGATAATTTTTTACGTGTATTTACTACCCCATGCAAACCAGGAGTATTAAATTCAAGATACATCGTTCCTGGAGTCCATTTCCTCATTTCTATACGCCTGACCTTATCATGCACTTCCTCAGCCCGTTTATCCAAACGTGCTTCAATTTGCTCACGAGTCAATTTAGGTTGATTTTCTTTTTTGGCCATTAATTAAATAATAGTAACATGTACCTGTACTATACCTGAACAATCAAAATTGTGCCGCTGAGAGGACTCGAACCTCCACACCTTACGGTATACGCTCCTAAAGCGTACGTGTATACCAATTTCACCACAGCGGCAGATAGGGATATTTTACCAGTATTTTGGTAAAATAGCTTTGTGTCCTCATAGCTCAGTTGGATAGAGCGCTTCCCCTCTAAGGAAGAGGTCGCAGGTTCGATCCCTGCTGGGGATACTATGAAAAGCGCCTATAGCTCAACGGATAGAGTCCTAGTCTTCGGAACTAGTGATGAGGGTCCGATTCCCCCTGGGCGCACATTTATAATACAAATTACGAGCCGCTAGCTCAGTCGGTAGAGCAATCGCCTCTTAAGCGATTGGTCGTGGGTTCGAGTCCCACGCGGCTCACCAACTGGTACTGAAGCAGTACCAAAGTGGTGTTTTAGTCCTAAATACGGGGCTAATCTGGGGGTTCCAGAAGTTAAATCTGAGTAGGTTGGCATACCAT
>JAPLYY010000069.1 GCA_026395315.1 Candidatus Shapirobacteria bacterium
TGGTTTGGTTGGGGTTGGTACCAGTAACCCCATCGCTAAATTAACTGTCAATGGTGATCTCTCTGTCGGTACTTCGGCTACCATTTCCGGTGTTCTCAATGTTGGTAATTCCGGCTTCTTCTCTTATGGAGTTGGTATCACTGGCAACTTGATGGTTGGTAGTTCCGGTTTGTTCCAATCCAATGTTGGTATCACTGGTAACTTGATGGTTGGTAGTTCCGGCTTGTTCCAATCCAATGTTGGTATCACTGGGAACTTGGAAGTTAATGGCAATGCCAACATCGGTACCACCATCACTTCCAACACCGATATTTCCAGTATTTTCCTCGACAAGGAAAACAACAACTATTTCCTCAATCCCGCCGATGCCGGCCCCAATTCCAGTGCCCTCAATTTGTATGCCACCGCCAGTATCCGCTTCAACACTTATGGTGTTGGCAACACTTTCATCGTCGCCAATGCCGCCGCTTCCCGCCTCCTCAATTTCACCAATGGTCTGCTTCTCGACGTCGGCAACACCGGCAGTGCCAACACCGCCATCACCTGGCCCGGCAACCAACTTTTCCTCAATACCTCCGGCAACGTTGGCATCGGGACAACCAGTCCAGCTTACAAATTGGATGTAAACGGAGAAATTAGAACAACTTCAAACCTGGTTGAAAAAAAGGTTATTTTTACTCCTTCAACAGTAGGTTGGTATAGAATCATCTCAAATACAGCCAGTGGACAAATGGGTGGAACAATAAGAATAAGCGCAGCGTACGACAATACCGTCACAGATCCCTGGACCAATCACCATATATGGTTATGGACCAAATATGCAAAATTTTGTAACCAGCCCCGTTGTCGGAGCCACTGTGGGTGCTACCGATGCCCAGACATTAACCTTGGGTCACGGCTTTCGTACTACAAAAGGAGCAATTTTTGCTGAAACATCCGGCAACGTCGGGATTGGGACAACCAACCCAGCTTATAAACTTGTGGTCGCTGGTGATTCATATTTATACAATCCAGGTTCAAATACAACTCTACGCGCCGTCAGTGCCGGCAACATCGTTTTTAGCCAAAATTTTAACGATGCCGGTGTTGATTTCTCCAACAATGCCGGCGGCGTAATGAGATATACCTTTTCTAACGCCGCTGTCGGCATCGGGACAACAAGTCTAAGCGTAAGATTACAGGTATTAGGCAGTGATGCCAACGCTCAACTGGGAGCAGGGGTTAATTCTGCTCTAAGGCTTACAAATACCAATGGAGGAGCTTCTGGTTACTTATCAGAAATCCAATTTGGAACTGCAGATGCCACACATATTTTTGCGGCGATTGGAGGAGGTGTAGTTGACACGGGAAATAATACGAGAGGTTTTATTAGTTTTGGAATTCGTCCAACGGCCACAGACGCTAATTTAACTGAAGCAATGAGAGTCAATTATAATGGCAATGTCGGCATCGGGACGACCAGCCCTGCCTATAAACTTGACGTTGCCGGCGATGTCAATATCTCCGGCACCTTCAGGATCAATGGTACCGCTCTCGCAGCCGGAGGAAATGTCTCCACTACCGGGGGCACGACAGGGTATCTACCGAAGTTCTCTAGTGGTACGGCCATCGTCAATTCTGCTGTCTTTGAAACTGGCGGTAACGTCGGCATTGGCACGACGGACACATCCCACTCCAATCTTACAGTCATAGGTACTGCCGGTACTGCTGTTGAAATAGTCCTTGGCAACTCAGACAGTGTTTTTGGCTCAACAGGCTCTGGTTTAGCGCTTTTCTTGGGAACCGCCTCCGGCAACACTTATGGAGTAATACAATCCGTTATCAGTGGGGGCACGAATAACGGAAATCTGATTTTACAACCCACTGGTGGCAATGTCGGCATTGGGACGTCGAGCCCAGACTATCCTCTGGATATTGTTAGTGCGACGAGCTATCAAGCCCAATTTAAATCAACTGCCGCCAGTAACTTCGCCAGAATAATCCTTAACGGTGCTTCAACCAAAGGAGCAGATATAATTTTTCAGGAAGCGGGCAATACTCAGTGGGGTATTTATTCGAATGGTACGGCTGCCAGTTCATCATTAGGGTTTTATCCCCAAGATGGTGCTACTCCTGCCCTAACGATCTCATCTTCCGGCTGGGTCGGCATTAATGGAGTCGGAGCTGTCAGCCCTCTGACTGTTAATGGCGGCATTTCTGCCGGAAGTTATTACGGAACAGCCGCACCATCAAACGGAATGATAATCAGTGGCAACGTCGGCATTGGCACCACCAACCCCGACTATCTTCTTGATTTCCATGGTGTTGGCAACTTCACTCAGTTAGGTATCGGTGGCACTAATACTTTGTATTTATTAAATGTCGGCGGTACTGCTAAATTTAATAATTTATTAGCCTCTAACAATGTTGGCATTGGCACCACGTCGCCGGGTGCACAAATGGATATATCTTCTGCCACCGGTGGAATATTAAGACTAAGTAGCAATGCTGCCAATTTTGAGGGCACAAACACCGCTGGGGAACTTCAATTTTACACTAGTGACGCAAGCATTAACGCCTCGGGTGTCGCCAGTGCCATCAAATATATTTCCGGCACTACTTGGAATCAAACAGGTCACGATGGACGTTTAGGATTCTTTCTAACTCCTTCTCTCAATGGTGGAGCCGGAATTGGGTTAACTGAAGTAATGACTATCAGTAATAACCGCAACGTCGGCATCGGCACCACCAACCCTCTCTATCCGCTTCATGTCGTGGGCACCGGCTCTAGTGGAGTCGCTTTATTTTCGAATACAACGTCGGGTAACACCATGCCAGTAGTGGTTATCCAAACCGCCGGGTCGGGTACCACCGGGGCTGCCGATGCCGCCGAGTTTATCCGTTTTCTTAACTCGGCAGGTAACAAAGCCGGTCGGATCAGAATCGGCCAAACTGCCGCGTCGGTAGTTTATTCAGTATCGGCTACGGCCGATTTTGCCGAATATGTCATTGCCAGCGAACCAACTGAAGCCGGCGATTTGATTTCCTTCTCCAATGGTAAATATTCCAAGTCCACTCTTGATAAACCTCTTGCCGGGATTCATTCCTCCGACCCTTCATTTGTCGGAAATGAAAATATTATGGATCAGCCTAATGCTTTTCCCATGGCCATGTCCGGAGTGGTCAGATTAAAAGTTAGTTCAATTAATGGACCGATAAATCCGGGCGACCCCCTAACCGCCAGTTCCATTAACGGCGTTGCCGCCAAGGCCATCACCGCCGGAAATATTGCCGCCCGGGCCGCCGAGTACTACACCAACCCCGATCCCAATCATGTTGGGATGATCGGCGTTATTCTCAATCTAAGTTGGTATGACCCCGATGTTTTCCTCACCGACACCGGTCAGGTTGGCATCAACTACAACGTCTCCTCCGACGTTCTTTCCTCTCTGGGCTACTCCGGTTCTAAAAATGAAATTGAAACCGCTCAATATAATTTAGCCGATTCTTTGGGTAAACCTGTTTCCCGTCTCGCCCAGTTTGCCCAAGTCGCCGCCGGCAAAATCACCACCGGTCTGCTTTCTGTCGAAAATATCATTGCCAAAAACATCGTTGCCGAAAGCACTAAATCCAAGAAGATCAGTACTGCCATCATTACTCCTCTTTCCGACCTTAGCAGTACCATCACTGTCGAGGGTAATCTCAACATTGCCAACACCCTCTCGGCCGTCGACGCCTCTATCTCCGGCACTCTGTATGCCAAAAACATCGTTTCCGACAACATCACCGCTCTTCGCGACCAAATCCGCTCTTTTATTTCTTCTTCTACTGAACCCAGCTCGGCTGGGCCCTCGGCTATTGCCCAGGCATCCCAAGACTGGACCTACGACATTGGCACCTCTCAAGTCACTGTCACTGGTTCCATGAGCCTCTCTGACAGCTTAGTCATCGCTGGTCAACTTAGTGTTCAAGGCACCACCAATCTAAGTCAATTAATTGCCGATGTCGCCAAGTTCAATGCCATTGAAACCACTTTAGCTCGCGTCGATTCCATCGAGGCGGCCAATACCGCTCTCTACATCCAACCCAGTAAATTAGGATCAGTCCACATCATGGGTGAAACCCTGGTTATCACCGATGCCGGTTCAGTCGAAATCAACGGCAACCTGGCTGTTAGTGGCTTGGCTCGACTCAACAACGTTGAGGCGGCTGAAATTAAATCTGCCTCCCTCTTTGCCAAATTAATCACTACCGACGAATTAATCACTAAAAAACTTACTACTGATCAGCTAAATGTTGCTACTGACTCCGCCACTATGATTATTGCTGACAGCGGCTTTGCCAAGCTGGCTACCAGTTCTGCCCAAATCAACAGCAACGCCGTCGCCGGTACTGCCATCCTGCCTGCCGGTAAAACCGAGCTGGTCATCAACAATCCCAAAGTCACCGCCGCCTCCATGGTTTACCTCACCCCCAACGGTTCTACCAATAACCAGGTTCTCTACATTAAAGACAAATCTGTATCTAATGTAGAGACGTTCCGCGGAACGTCTCTACCAAACGACGCCCAAACCGCTACCCCATCGGCTTCTCCCACCCCCAGCTTCACCATTGCTCTCGACCAACCCCTCGCCACCGACATTCAGGTTAACTGGTGGATTATAAATTAAACCCTAACCCTACCCTTTCCCTTGACAGGGCAAGGGTTTTAGGCTCCCCTGTCAAGTGGAGCTGGCCGAAGGACTGAGGGGTTTGTTCTATTATTAATTTACTTTATACTTATCTATGGATCTCACTCCCGATCAGCTTAAACAACTAAAAGACCTCGGTTTAGATATATCTAATCCCCTATCTTCTATATCTAAAGATATCAGAAACGATCAGCCTTTACCCCCAACTTTAGGTCAAATTCCCGTTGGTCCGGTTGTTAGCACTCGTCACTTCTCTCTGCTACCTCTACTCTCCATTTCTGGACTTTCTCTCGTTTCTTTTGGCGGCCTGCTCCTCTTTAAATCTAAAGCCGAAACCCCGTCCGGGCAGATCCCCGTATCTGCCCCCTCTCCCAATCCCCAACAATCTCAAATTGAACCAACTCAGGTTCCCAAATCCATTCAGCACTACCTTCTTGCTTCCCAGCAATATTTTAGCAGCGCTTTAGCTGCTCAAAATTGTACGGGCGGACCGACGTGTCCGCCCTCCAACCTCCCCGATCTACTTAACCAATCCATTCTCACCGCTACCGACGCCATCAAAGACTTCCCCACCGATTTCCGCGGCTACCAGCAACGCGGCTCCATCTATTTATCTTTAATTGACTCGCAACCCCAGTTCTTAGATAGCGCCATCGCCGACTTTTCCCGGGCTTCCGAGCTTAATCCTGCCAGCGCCGATATCAGCCGTTCCCTGGCCACTCTCTTTGCCAAAAAAGGCGATGTTCCCAATACCCTTGCCTACCTTAGCCGCACCGTCGCTATTGAACCTACCAAAGCCCAGAATTTTTATGATTTGGCCAAACTCCAACAACAAGCGGGCTTAATTCCCCAAGCTCTTGACACCTACTCAACTCTCCTACCCCTTATCAGTGATCCCGTTCAAAAACAACAGGTCCAAACCGAACTTTCCTCTCTTGAAAAATTGGCCTCCCAGAATACATCAAACAGTGCTTTACCTTCTCCTTTTACCTCGCCAAAGCCTACTGGCGACGGCGGGTCTATATCACTCCCCGACCACCCCAATCTAATCCAAGCCAATACCAACCAAGGTCTGATTATCGCCGCCCCGGCCACTTCCCCAGACATTTCTGTCACCAATCTTTCCGCTTCCAATTCTCTCTCCGGCACCGGTATTCTCCCCGCCAACACTGCTTCTGTTTCTTTTTCCAATTCCCATCTTTCTTCTGCTTCCCAGGTTTACCTCACTATCATCAAAGGCGGTACCAACCAGTCACTCCAAGTCCTCAGCCGTTCCACCGACTCCTTCACCGTTGGCCTCGACTCACCCATTTCTGAACCCATCGAGTTCAAGTGGTGGATTGTGAATTAAACCCAATTTAAACCCTTCCCCTACCCCTTCCCTTGACAGGGCAGGGGTAAAATTATTTAGTGAAAAAAGATATTGTTATCGAAGCTAAAACTCAAAAGTACCATCTCCGGTACCGGGATTCCTTAACTTGGGCGGCCAGGAACAATCGAAAGAAAGAGACAGAAGCTGAAAAACTTATTTGGAATCAATTATTACGAAGAAAAAATCTAGGAGTTAAGTTTGTTAAACAAAAACCAATTGATAGATTCATATTAGATTTCTATTGCTCCAATCTATGTTTAGCTATTGAAATTGACGGTGGATCTCACAAAGTTAAGTCTGGAAGGGACAACCTCAGGGATAAATATCTTAAAGCCTGTGGTATAACCACACTTCGGTTTACAAATAAAGAGGTGATCAACAACATAAAAGAAGTTGCAAGAATAATCAGAAAATATATTTCTGATTCCCTTGCCCTGTCAAGGGAAAGGGTTAGGGATAGGGTTTAAAATTAAGGTGTTGACCCCCCCGTTGGTGTTACCGTCACAGTTGGTTTCGGTGTTCCTGTGGGTACTGCCGTCACTGCCGGTGTGGCCTGCCCGCCTATGGTGGGTGGTGCCAAATCTTGCGGCGGCACGCTGACCTTCGCTTCTTTACCTACTGTCGGTTGAGGCGCCGGTGCTTTCAAAGTTTCCGGTTTTGGTGTCGGGGTTGGTGTTACGCCTGTCGCTGCTTGCTGTTTTTTAGTCAGATCATCCAATTCCTTCTTCCACACCGTTAACTCCCCGTTAGCTTTTTCGTAATCAGCCGAAGTTGTCGGTACCAGTGCTACCGCCTGGGTCAACCTCTGCACCGCATCTGCCAACCGGTTCATTTGTTTGGCGTTGTAAGCCCAGTTATACCAACCGTTAGCATAATCCGGCTTATTAGTTACCGCTTGCTCAAACAATCTGTCAGCTTCCTCATATTTGCCGGCCGCATACAATAAACCACCCATATCCAATTCCAAAGATGGATTAGTCGGATCCAGTACCACCGCCTGCTGATAAGCTTGGTATGACCAGTCGGGCGAACCGTCAACTACTCCGATAATCTGTCGATAAATTTGAGCCAAGTTTGTCCAATTAGCCACATCCAACTGATCCAAGCTGACCGCTGCCTTCCCTTCCCGCACTGATTGTTGAATCAGCACCGAGGCTTTGTCTTTATCCGCTGTGGTTATATCTTTATTTGTCAGTAAACTCACCGCCAGAGCCAAATTGGTCTGGGAATATACCCGGCGATATTCTGACACCAATGGATTAATACCGATGGCTTTAATTTGTTGATTGTAGGTTGTCCCGCCGTCGTTCTTCGATGCCGCCACCAACGATTGTCGGTAATAATAGTCAGCCGCTGTTATTTTTCCTATATTAAATCCGCTCCAAGCCATCGCCGCCACCAGCACCACCGCCACCGCCCAAGGCATGGCGTTAATCCCGCTCTCCCCCACTTTTAATACCAATCCAACCGTCTTTGTCTCCAAATTAGAGGACACTAATAACCACATCAACAGCCACCAAATCATCAGATTTACCGGCAGAAATAAAAATGCCGCCAGCATCAACACCAATCGTACCCAAGTCACATCTTTTTTTTGCCTGACTATCACTAAAATTGTCAAAAAAATCAAACCCAAACCCACAATTCCCAATTCTGTCCACAATTGCAACCAGCCGTTAATCGATATATTAAATCCGCTGGCCCAGTATTTGGTCACGTTATAACTTGCCGGCCGGTATAAGTTAAATGCCGTTGAAAAATCCCCGATACCTATTCCGGTCAGCGGATTTCTTTTAAAAGCTTCCACCGCAATCACCCAAGATGAACTTGGATCCAGCACCACCCATCCGCTTTTTTTAATCTTTATTAAAGACAACGCCAACACCAAAATAAACACCGCTGTCAACACCGCCGCCATAATATAATTCCCATTGGCCTTTAATTTCTTTCCCAGTCTTCTACCCCATTCCACTGCCAAAAACGCCATTAAAATCGCTTCAGATAATAACGATCCGGTTAAGGACCAGCCAGCGGAAATCGATACTAGTGGATTATCTTTTGGCCATACAATCGGCAATTTACTTGCGGGAATTAAAAAGGTTACCAACGAAGTCACCACCACCAATAATCCCCCAATAGTTAACCAACTCAACTGTTTTTCTGCTTCTTCTTTGTCTGTCACCTGTAACCACAAGAAACCCCACACTACCACCGTTGCCAATGCCGTCAAGCCACTACTGCTCATAATTGCCTTCATCTGTATTCCCGGTGCTGCTACTTCCCGGAAAAATAAATATCCCGCCCATACCGTTAACAGTAAAAATAGTCCCCACCCCCAATTAAATTTAACTGCTTCTTTTTTCTCAATTATCAATGCCGCCAACCACAGTAACAGCCCGACCATTCCTAAAAGTAGTAAAAACACTACCTTACCAAATCCGTATGCATCCATTATCACCGGTAAAAAGAACACCGGTGCCAACATCATTACTACTCTTAGAAAATATTTTAATACTTTAGTCATGCTCTCAGTGTAATCAAACTGTTTCTAACCATCAACTACCAGGTATACCTTTTCTCCGCATTATTTCCAAATCAAACCCTTCAGTCAGCCGCGGCTGACAACTCCCTTTGACAGGGAAGCAAAATTCATACCTATTATCCCCTTGCCCTGTCAAGGGAAAGGGTTAGGGATAGGGTTTAAATTTTACTTTAGCATTGTCAACGGATTGATTGGGCCACCATTCAATTTGATTTCAAAATGGCAGTGCGTTCCCGTCGACCTTCCAGTTGATCCCATCGTTCCCAGCCTCTGTCCCTGTGTTACTCTATCACCCGCCTTAACGATAATCGAGTTGTTCAACATGTGCCCGTACAACGTTTGATAGCCGTTGCCATGATCAATAATAACGTAGTTTCCATACCCGCCGCCGTTCCATCCGGCCGTGATCACTGTCCCCGTTGCCGCCGCCACAATCGGCGGATTATCATGGTTGGCAATGTCAATCGCCGGATGATACCACGAGAATCTTTGAGTAATTGTTCCCGCTGTCGGCCACATAAAGTTGCCCTCGCCCACTACCCCCGGAATCGGTGCTACCGTTCTGGTCGCTAGTTTCTGAGTATCAATCGTTATTTCATTCGGTTTAATACCGTCTGGGACAATCAATTCCTGTCCGGCAATCAGTGAAAAAGTCTCGTCGTTCGAAAATGTATTAAACGGATAATCAATAATTGTCTGTGAATCCGCCTGCAGCTTTTTGGCAATCGAATAAATCGTTTCTCCCCGGGACACCTGGTATCGTACTCCCGTCACCGGCAAAATTCTTAAAATTTGCTGTGGTTTAATCGCATCCACTGACTTTAAATTATTTTCCCAAATTATGGTATCAATGCTTACTCCAAACTTCACCGCAATCCCCGACACCGTATCCCCGTCCTGCACCCGATACTCGGTAATCTCCCCCTTGGGTAAATTAGAAATTAATGTCTCCGCTCCGGTCTGGTTATTGCTGGCTAATAAATAGCCGCTACCCACCGCCTCACTGCTGATTTTCTTGTTTATCAGTTCCTCCAACTTTCCCGAGAACACCATCACCCCAAAAAAAATCATCGCCATGGTCACATTAATAAAACTCTGGGAAAACCGCCCCCGCTGTTGATACATTAGCTTCACCGCTTGGTCTTTTATCACCATCACCCACCCTAAAAATATCTTAGCTATCCCCGCCAAAAACTCCCCCTCCGCTTTTAACCAGAGTTTTATCAATTCCCCTTCTTTTCTAATGAATTCTTTCATCAACTCTTATATTTTACTAAAAATTAAGCAATGTTTTTTAGGAGCGCAACCAGTGCGTGAAAAACACACGTGTGAGCACCGCAAAAAACATTGCGGAAATTTTTATTTCTTCCCTACTTTTGCCAAAAATTCAGTATTATCTTTGGTCTTAGCTAATTGTTCAATAATCCGCTCAGTGGTCCCATTTTTATCACCAATAGCATCAAACATTCTTCGAATGGCAATTATTTTGCCCATCGTCACCTCGTCGAGCAGCAGCTCTTCGTTTCTGGTCCCCGATTTCAGAATATCAAATGACGGAAATACCCGTCTTTCGGCTAATTCTCTTGTCAGCCACAATTCCATGTTACCGGTTCCTTTAAATTCTTCAAAAATCAGTTCATCCATTTTCGATCCGGTATCCACCAGTGCCGTCCCGATAATTGTCAGCGATCCCCCGCCCTCAATCTTTCTGGCTGCCCCAAAAAATTTCTTTGACGGATACAACGCCGCCGGATCAAAACCACCCGACAGGGTTCTTCCCGAGGTCGGAATTGCCAAATTGTAAGCTCTGGCCAATCTGGTAATTGAGTCAAATACCATAAATACATCCTTGCCCATTTCTACCAATCTCTTGGCTCTTTCAATCGCTACTTCTGCCGCTCTGGTTTGTTCTTCCGGTTTCTGATCAAAATGTGACGCAATTACTTCACCCTTAATAAACCTTTGCATGTCGGTCACCTCTTCCGGCCGCTCGCCCACAAACACCGCCATTAAATGTACCTCCGGATGATTCGCCGCCACTCCGGCCGCTATTTCTTTCAATAAAGTAGTTTTTCCGGCTTTTGGCGGGGACGCCACCATCCCTCTTTGACCATAACCAATCGGGCAAAACAAATCAATTATTCTGGTTGAAAAAATTTTCGGATCAGTTTCCAGTTTTAATTGTTTTATTGGATATATTGGTACCAAATCTTTGAAATCCGGCCGGTTTAACGCCGCTGACACTTCGGCATCATTTACTTTATCTATTCGTACCAGCCCCCAATATTTCTCATTGTCCTTTGGCGCTTTAGCTACTCCCACTACCAAATCCCCGGCTCTTAACCCGTAGCGTCTCATTTGCATTTGGCCGATGACCGCATCTTTACCGTTGGGTAAAAACTTTGGCCTGACAAAGCCCGACCCTTCCGGAGTTACATCCAAAATCCCTGATATCGGCTCCAATATCTCCGCTTTAACTGGTGGCGGAGTATAAACCGGTCTGGCTGGCCCTGAGCTTGTCGAAGGTGGAGTGAACGCTACCCTATTAACCGCTGCTACCGGCACTATTACCGCCGGAGCTACTGGCGTGATCTTTTTCAACATAAAATGGAAATAAATAAATAGGAAACTATAAAAAACATATGGAAAAACCCATGTATTACGAACAAATCTCTTCAGGGAATGACCTATTGTACCAAATACCCATTATTTGTCAAATCCTACATTTTCTCTCTTTACTTGGTCAGCCAAAAAAATTTTAAGTAACGATTGGTAAGGCACATCTTTCTTATTTGCCAACATCTTCAAATCATATATCAAAGTGGTTGGAAGTCTAACAGTAATTGGTTTGGTAGATAATTTCAAATCAGAAAAGTCAAACTTAACTTCATGCGACATATCAAAGTACTCAGTGGTATCGTGAGTCGCCCAAAACTCTCTCTCTTCATCTTCATTCTTAAATTTTGGTATTGGTTTTATTTTATTTTGCTTCATATTTTATTCTCTCCTTTTTATTTTGATCTCGAGCAGAGATTACTCTAATTAATAACTGTCTATAGGTAAAAACTATTGTCAGTTTTCTGTGATTATTTGTTTCTCCATAAGCAGTCATTCTTTCTTCTTTTTCAGAATGCTCGATGTCTTCAAACATCTTTGGTTTATTAACGAACACCTGTTCACACTCGTCTTGTGTTACTCGATGTTTTTCCCAATTTTTTAAATTATTACCTTCGTTCCAGTCAAACGCAATTGGTTTACGAGGTAATGTCACTTTTGTCACTGTACATGATCATACAATACAAAGTTTTATTTGTCAATCAGTTGCCTGCCCTGTCAAGTCGAAGATCCGCCGTGGAGGAGGAAGGTGTCGGCCGCGGCCGACGGAAGGGTTTAATCTTTGCAGTTAAAAGCGGCAGATTTACCCGCCTGTGGCGGGCCTGCCTCTTTTACCCGCCGTAGCCTTGGCGAAGGTGGGCTCTATTGTTTCAACAGATGAAAGCAATGGACCTGCCTCCTCCATTGCTCTCATCTCCGGATACAAACATTTGGCGGCATTTACCGCGCTTGATTTTTTGTCTCCCAATCTGTATCGTTAACAGTGAAGAAACAACCATAAACGTGTTCCACCTGCTTTTGCGAATATCGTTATAGTTGTTTCTTTTTTGTTTCTTTGCGTAAATTTTCAAGCCGTCAGGCGATGAAAATTTGCTCAAAGACACAATCCGCCTTTGGCGGATAAGTTCCTTTTCTTTACATCAAAATAATTTTTGCCCTCAACTTCCCCATTTCCTTCAACTGCTTTAATCCCCATTCATCCACCGATTTCTTTCCAAAAACTTTTTTAATCTTCTTCCACATCTTCTTGAGCATTAATTTACTATAACATCGTTTCACCTCTTGTCTATAACCTATAAAAATTATCTTACCGATTTTCACTATACCCATAATATTTTATTTATACAAATCAGGTTCGTTTTCGCCTCAAAATACTCTCCCGCCACTCACTGTGGATAACTTGTGAATTTCTCAATACGAGGCTCCCCTGTCAAGGGGAGCTGGCCGTAGGCCTGAGGGGTTTGTTCCCTACTTTAATTCTCTTATACTTTTCATCTCTATCATCTCTCTTCCCATCCCTTTCACCTCTTTTTCTCTCTTTTCCATTCCCCTCACTTTTTTCACTTCGCCAAGTAACGACACTTCTCCAACAAAAACCAATCCTTTATTTTGTTTTAAGGCTCCCCTGTCAAGGGGAGTCCCGACAAATGTCGGGAAGGGGTTTGAGCTAAGTGGTTTATCTTTATAACTACTCCACATCGCCGCCACTACTGCCAGATCACACCCCGTATCATCTAGTCTAATCCCTCCCGTTACTGATACAAAAACATCATCTTTGTACAGTGGAATTCCCAGCACTTTTTGGGCCACCGCCACCAACAGTTGCCCCCGGTTATAATCAATTCCTGAAAACACCCGTTTTGGTACCGGTGCAAAACTTTCAGTTACCAGCGCTTGAATTTCCACCATCATCGGTCGGGTCCCTTCCATAGTTACAGTTAAAGCCGAACCAATTTTATTCATCGAGTTCGACTCGACCAAATTTATCTCTTCCGACTTTATCTCTCTCAATCCCCCTTCCTCCATTTTAAACACCCCTACTTCGTCCGTCGGCCCAAACCGGTTTTTGTCCACCCGCAAAATTCTCAAATCCGAATTCCGGTCACCTTCAAAATACAATACCGTGTCCACCATGTGCTCCAGCATTTTTGGTCCGGCTATCTCCCCTTCCTTGGTTACGTGTCCCACAATAAAAATAGCGATATTTTTTTTCTTGGCCAATTGGACCAGACGAAAAGTTGCCTCCCTAATTTGGTTCACACTCCCTAGTGCTCCGGAGCCTTCGGCGTAGGACACCATTGTCTGGATACTGTCCACCACCGCTATTTTGTATACATTTTGTGTTCGTTCTAAAAACTCCTCAATATCCTCAATTGAGTTCGTTTCTAATATGTCGAATTTGTCCGCCGATAACTTCAGTCTGCTGACTCTCATCCCAATTTGTTCGGCACTTTCCTCTCCTGCCACATACAGTCCTCCCACTTTACCCATTAGTTGGGTTAATAGTGTACTTTTCCCAATTCCCGGTTCACCTCCAAACAGGACCACCGACCCCAGAACAATTCCTTTACCCAATACTCTATCAAACTCCCCTATTTCCGACGTAAACACATTACTAATTGTATGGACAGATCCCTGTATCTGCCCCTCCATTTTCCCTAAGTTTTTTATCGTAGGGGCGCTGCTTGCCTGCGCCCTGTTTCTCATTTTAGAATTTAGAGTTTTTATATTTCGGATTTCTTTTAATGAGTTCCATTCCCCACACGCATTACACTGCCCCGCCCACTTGGCAAATTCATTGCCGCAATTACTGCACACAAACACCGTTTCCGCCATTTTCCTCATGTCCTATTTTCCTTTTTAAAGTCTCCCTTGTCAAAGGGAGATTTAGAGGGATTGAGGGGTTAAGGGTAGATTTAGATGCGATTTCGTTCGTTCTAGCGCCTCTGGTGAAGCCACCACCAAAAACCCATTTTCCCCTTGCCCTGTCAAGGGAAAGGGTAGGGTTAGGGTTTGTTTTATTTATAAATCACCTTCGCTTTGTCCGTTTCCACCAACCCCAAAGAAATTTTTCTCTTAGCTACATCAATTGATTCAATGTAAACCGCCAGTTTATCCCCTTCTTTAAAATTAGCTCCCCCGCCCAGTTTGGAGATATGAACCAGTCCTTCCACTCCCGGTTCCAGTCTGACCAAAGCACCATACGAGGCAATTTTGGTGACTACTCCGTCGCACTCTTTTTCTTTTGGATATTTCTCTTCAATCTTCAGCCACGGATCATCCGTCATTCTCTTGATCGAAAATTGCAGTCTGCCGTCAGTTTTATTGATTAATTTAACATTAATCTTGTCTTTCGACTTAAACATATGAGTTACATCTTCCACTTTTTCCCAGGAAATTTCCGAAATATGCACCAACCCTTCCAAGTTTAGTTTCAACTCTTTTTTCTCTAAAATTATTTTGACAAATACCCCAAAAGGTTCGACACGGACTACTTCCGCTTCAAATTTATCATCCAGCTTTAATGCTTCCATGGCATCAGTTTCCTCACCCACTTTATTTGGTTCGGACACCAATCTTTCCGAAAATACCAATCTATTTTTCGCCTGATCCACTTCCAGCACCTTGACTTTAACTTTTTTACCCACCATCTTGTCCGGATCGCCGTCATATTTACTGCCAATTTGTGACCCCGGAATAAAGCCGTAAAACCCAAACGGGGCAATTACCACTGCTCCGCCCCGGTTCAATTCTTTGCCAAACACCGTCACTTCTCCGCCGTTCTTTTCTTTTTCTGAGAAATAATTCCAGCCATAACCCGAAGCCGCCCCCCGGATCGACACTAATATTTGACCTTTATCATTTTCCGGTTGTTTTACTTGAACCTCAATTTCGTCACCCGGCTTCAAATCCGACACATAATCTTTCACAAATTCAAATTCTTTACCCATTACCATCGCGTCAGTTTTCCCGCCAATGTCGATAAAAATTGCCTTACTTTTTATCGCCGTGATTTTTCCCTTAATTTCCTGCCCTTTTTTCAATCCGAGAACCTCTACCCCCTCCTGTTTTAACAAATCCTCCATCGTCAACACTTCAGATTTCTTGTTAGTTTTTTTAGATTTTTTTGCCATTTTTTGAAATAAAAAAATCCGCCTAGGCGGATTATTCGAGGGATTTTGTCTACCCCAAATAAATTAATAATCTTAAGCTTGGCTATTATAACACAAAGAATTATGGCCTTCTTCTTCGATCTGCTCTTGCTTTTATCTCTTTTACCAACTCTTCCGTCAACTTGATTGGCAAGTAAACCATCTCAATCGCCGCTCTAAATGCCGCTTTCTCCATTTCCGTTATCGGGAATAAAACTATAGGTTTTCCGTTATAACCATCGGCTCCACTAAATCTTTTTTCTACTTCTGCCATATTAATCACATTTTATCACAAAAAATCCCCACTTACCTCGCCGATCAGGCGGGATTACGGAGGATTATTTTTTTGTTCTAAATGCACACTTTCCTCTAGCTACAAATAATTCTTGTCTTTCCCGTGCAGTCAGTTCACTGCAACCAGTAACCTCTGGATTCTTTGTTGAAATAAAAGCGCATCCGCCGCAAAAATTCTTTATCTCACTATCATCCATAAACCTTGGCTCTGGAAGCGCCGGTCTCCCCACTAAAACTGTCTCTTCATTAGGTACTATCTTAACAATTATTTCATCAAACATATTAATCAATTTTATCACCAAAAAATCCCCACGAATACTTTCGAAGAGGATTTTATATTTTGTCTTGGCCTCCCTTTTCAAGGGAGGGTAGGGTGGGTTTTGATTTTAATCTGTTGAATTGTTTTGATCCCTCAATTCCGGCCGCGACCTATTTTCAGTCAAGTTTACACGAGACCTACCGTCAGCGCTGAAACGTTTCACTTCTCTGTTCGGAATGGGAAAAGGTGGTTCCATCTCGCTCTCACGACCGGAATTGAAGGATCAATCGAAAAATATAAATATATTTGAAATTAAAATAACTTTAAAGTCTTAAAAAACTTATTCCTCCCTGCCCTGCCTGCCCGCCTCTGGAGGGTCAAGGGAAGGGTTGGGGAAGGGTTTTTAGCGACTAAATTGAGTTGCCCGAAGCTTCTAATCCGCCTGTGGCGGACTAAAAGCCTCAATCAAGAAATTCTTCAACCATTTCGCCACTTAGCTTAATACCTTACGGTACTTACACATGTGGTTGTTAACCGGTAGTCTCCCGGCGGTCTTTCTTCTGACTTGCGCCAGAACACGATTCCTTATCTTAGGGTTAGCTTCCTGCTTGAGATGCTTTCAGCAGTTATCTAGATAGAAACGTAGCTACCCAGCAATGCTCTTGATAGAACAACTGGCACACCAGCGGTTTCCTCGTCTAGGTCCTCTCGTACTGTAGACGAATCCCTTCAAGAATCGAACGATTACATCGGATAGAGACCGAGCTGTCTCGCGACGCTCTGAACCCAACTAACGCAGCGCTTTAATGGGCGAACAGACCAACCCTTGGCCCCTTCTTCAGGGCCAGGATGCGCCAAGTCGACATCGAGGTGCCGAACCGCATCGTCAATATGAACTATCGGATGCGACTAGCCTGTTATCCCCAGAGTAGCTTTTATCCAGTAAGCCCGTGCCCATACCAAATGGGTCACGAGGATCACTAAAACCTTCTTTCGAACCTGTCTTCAGTCTCAAATAAATCTGAACTGAAGATTCACCTTGCGGTGAACTCGACTAGTATGTCTCGCAGTCAAGCCAACTTATGCTTTTGCGCTTCCAGTCCGATTTCCTGCCGGACCAAGTTGACCTTTGTGTACCCGCGTTACTTTTTTGCAGGTGCCTGCCCCAGGCAAACTAGCAACCATACACTGTTCCCCCCGAAGATTCATTCGGGAAGGTTAGACTCAAATATAAACAAGGGTGGTGTTCCATTGTCGCCTTGCGGCTCCCACCTACACTCGACAATATTTATAGTCTTATCAATGTAAAGATCCAGTAAAGCTTCATGGGGTCTTTTTGTCCTGATGTAATTAAACGGCATCTTCACCGCTCTTTCAATTTCACTGGATAGATGGTTAAGACAGTTGCGCAGTCGTTGGACCATTCATACGGGTCGTAACTTACACGACAAAGGACTTCGCTACCTTAGAACAGTTAGAGTTACCGCTGACGTTTACCAGGGCTTATAGGACAAGCCGTTCCTTGCGGATTGACTCACCCTTTTAACCTTCTGGCACCGGTCAGGTTTCAGCCCATATACATCCCCTTACGGGTTAGCATGGACCTGTGTTTGTGGTAAACAGTCGCCGCGCATTCTTTTGTTGTAACCCGAGGGTTAACTCGGGCAGGGTATCTTGCATAGCTTACACCCAGTTTGTTTGCCAATTTCCTTAACCATCTGTCTTCCAATCACCTTAGTCTACTCGACTAATCCACCAGTGTCGGTTTTGGTACGAATTACCGGTAATCTATTTGCGACGCTTTTCTTGAATAGATAAGTTCAGTTTAATTGCTCGCCTTACGGCAAACTCTTATTCGTGCTTCGCTTTGTGACGAAAAGGCGGATTTTCCAACCCCTTCTGGCTTCACACTTAAATGGTCAATCATTAGACCACTAAACCTCTCACCCATCGTTACGCCCCAACTTAAAACGATTACCAATAAGTACTGGAATATTAACCAGTTATCCATCCACTACGCCAGCACTATACTGGCCTCGTGTTAGGATCGACTAACCCTCAGACGAACAACGTAGCTGAGGAAACCTTGGATATTTCGGTGGGGCAGATTCTCACTGCCCTCTCGTTACTCATGTCCGCATTCTCACTTGTTGGCGCTCCAGTAGACCTTACAGCCCGCCTTCACCGCCCCAACAACGCTCTCCTACCGATCGATGGACAACACCAAAAAGACATTATTTTTTTATTACTCTTACTATCGGCATTCTTCCCCACGCTGACTCAACTATAAAATCAAACCCCGCATAAACCGCACTCCACGCAGCTGCTGTTTCTAAACTATTATGTCCGACCACGCCGACAACCGTTCCAATAGTTACTCCCCTAATTACAGACAACGCGATGCGTTTTCTGATTGGCTCAACCTTTCCAGGTCTTTTGGTAACGTCAACGGCATAATTCGCTAGCCTTAATATTTCGGTCATAATAGTATTATTATAACATAAACAATTTTTTTTAATATCTTCTTAGTGTTGTCCATCTATCCTCCAACTTCGGCACTAGGTTTGAGCCTCCTTACATTTTAGGCGCAAATTACCGACCCCGATTGCTCGGAGTCGAACAGTGAGCTATTACGCTTTCTTTAAAGGATGGCTGCTTCTGAGCCAACCTCCTGTCTGTCTTAGGTAATCCACTACCTTTCCCACTTAACCTAGATTTAGAGGCCTTAGATGAGAGTCTGGGGTCTTTCCCTTTTGCCCGGCCAGCTTAGCCCGGTCGGACTGACTGCCTGACTAGAAATTACGGTATTCGGAGTTTAGTTAAATGCCTGAGCTTGCGCTCAAAACATTCATCCAGTAGCTCTACCCCCGTAATTCACCATCAGACGCTATACCTATATATATTTCGGAGAGAGCCAGCTATTCCCACTTTCGATTGGCATATTACCCCTAACCACAAGTCATCGGACAGATTTGCAGCTCTGATCCGTACGGGCCTCGTACCGACTTCCATCGGTATTCACCCTGCTCATGGTTAGCTCAAGTGGCTTCGGGTCATCCCCGCTTACCTATTCGCACTATTCGTACTCGCTTTCGCTACGCCTCCACCGGCTTAGCCGGATTAGACTCGGTAAACAAGAACACTCGCGGACTCATTCTTCAATAGGCACGACATCATTCTCGACTTACGTCGGAACTCTGTCTGTTTGTTAGCAAATGGTTTCAGATCTATTTCATTCTGCGATTTGCAGTGTTTTTCACCTTTCCCTCACGGTACTTGTTCACTATCGGTCCGCTGAAGTATTTAGTCTTGGAGCTTGGTCGCCCCGGATTCCCAGGACATTTCACGTGGATCCTGGTACTTAGGTATCTAGCCGATCTTTACAGGTATTTCAAATACGGGACTCTCACCCTCTTTGGTAGTCCATTCCAGAACTTTTTTCTATACTTTCAAGACTTTACGCCAGACCCTGCAACACCCCGATAAATCGGGGTTTAGACTGTTCCCTGTTCGCTCACCGCTACTAAGGGAATCTCATACGATTTCTTTTCCTCCGGGTACTGAGATGTTTCACTTCCCCGGCTTACCCACCTCGCCTTGCGGCGGGTTCAGTCTGATTGCTCAGACCGGTATTTCTACATTCGGAATCGGTCGGATCACCGTTTGTTGGCAACTCCCCGACCTGTTTCGCCACCTACTGCGTCCTTCTTCGGCTTCAGCAGCCTAGGCATCCACCATTTGCTTTAAATAAATTTCTTGATTATGGCAACTCAATTTAGTCGCCAATATTATGTTAAAGCCGGCCTATTAAACAGGCTTTAACTTTTAATTTCAATATCATTTGACACGGACAAAAGTGTCATAGATATTTATATTCTCGATTCAACAGATTGTTAAAGTGTGACCCCGACTTTCATCGGGACAAGAATTAATTTCCGACCGGAACTACTCTTCGTAATTCGTAATTCGTAATTTTTAATTCTCTTGGTGGACCTGGGGAGATTCGAACTCCCGACCTCCTCATTGCAAATGAGGCGCTCTAACCAACTAAGCCACAGGCCCAAGCCTGCACAGACCCTATTTAAATGTGCAAAAAAATAGCCGCGACTCGCGGCCAAAAGCTCTATCTCTCCTAGGGTTCACTTAAACCTAATTTTCCCATTCCGATAAGAAGCTTTCAGCATTAAGTGGAAGTATTCTACCTAATCTGAATCTGTAAATCAACGACTTAATGTTTCGTTTTTAAAGTAGGGGTTTAGCTCGCCTAAACCCGTCTTTTTGATTTTACCCACTCCATCATAATCGGCACCACTGAAATCAATACAATCACCACCACCACTAATTCAAAATTAGCTTTGACAAACGGTATGTTTCCAAAAAAGTAACCTCCAAATGTAAATAATGTCACCCACAATAAACCTCCGACCGCATTATAAGAAATAAATTTGCCGTAATGCATTTTCCCCACTCCCGCCACAAACGGCGCAAATGTTCTCACTATCGGCACAAATCTCGCCAAAACAATCGCTATCCCGCCATGTTTATCGTAAAACGCTTGGGCTTTATCCAAATATTCTTTTTTTAATAACCCCGATTTCATCGTAAAAGCTTTCGGACCAATAAAATGACCGATCCAGTAATTAACCGTATCGCCGACAAACGCCGCTAGCACCATCAAAAACCATAATAAATATATATTAAAGCTCCCTTGGCTCGCCGTAGCGCCAGCGAAGGCGGCGGCCGCAAACAACAAACTGTCCCCCGGTAAAAACGGTGTCACTACCAACCCGGTTTCCATAAATATCACAAACCACAACATCGCATACGACCACCCGCCAAAATTGGCAATCACCAAGGCTAAGTTCTTATCAATATGCAGAAACAAATCTATTAGCGTCTTAATAAAATTCATTTCATAGTATATCTAAAAATTCGGCTCCCCTGTCAAGGGGAGCTCCCGTAGGGTGAGGGGTTTTAATTCATTTTTTCTTTCACCAGCTTCCACAAATCCTTATCTTCCCCCTCATATCCCAACGCCCAAAATCCTACTCCCCCCACCTGCGATTGTTTGGCCAGATCCAACTTCGCTCCCATACTGTCCATATTTTCAAAATATGCTTGGTAAGTTCTGGTTATTGGTACTGGTACACTCTGCCACCCATATTTTTTTGTTTTCTTATTCAACACCCTGACCAGCTTCTGAGTAGACTCCTCGTTTTTAAAACTAACCCACGGCGTCATACTCAGTTCATCCCAATTCTGAACAAAATCAGTAAAATTAGCATATGTCCCGTCCGCCATTCTCTGCTTTGACTCATTCCAGCTCACCATCCGGCTCCAGTTCTCAACTACTTTCGATTCAAACACTGCCTCAGTTGTCCGCCATTGGTATCCATAAAGTGGATATGCCAATACTATTTTGTTTTTTGGTAACTTAGCCTCAATTATCTTTTGGGTTACTTCGGTAATATTTCTTTCTCCGGGCACTGAATTTATCGGTGCCACCGGCCCGGCAAAATCCGAACTTGGCTGATGAAAGTCATAGGCCATCACTATAACTTTATCTACCACATTGGCCAACTTTGTTAATCCTACCGAATCTCCTTTTATCACTGTGTTGGCAAACACATCAATACTGATTTCTCCCCCTACTTCTTTCTTAAATTCATCCAAAAACCCCAAAAAATCATCACTGAGTACTCTCACCGGATCGCCCATATATTCAAAGTCGATATTAATCCCGTCATAATCCGCCACTTGAGAAATTGCCTTAGTTTCGTCTAAAAGAGTTTTTCTGGCCGATCCCGACGACACCAAACTATCGATTAATTTAGTGTCAAACAGTTTGATTCCTAAAATGTTCTTACCCCCGTTCTTTTTTATTGTTGTCTTCATTGTCAGGTAATTCTCATCGTTTATTTTTTTGCCTTGAACATCCCAAATTAAATTACCACTGCTCCCTACATCCACCCCTAAAAAAATCAACTGATCTAAAATTCCGTCGTAATTTTGCGTTTTCCCTACCATCCACGTTGGCAAAAACCCGATTATCTCCGGAGTATCTCTCTTAAACACTCCAAACTTTTTCTCTCCCACCCAGGGACTGATCAAATTGACTTTTTTTTGCCAAATTATTACCCCCAATCCCATTAAAATTAATAACACCACCCCTATTCCTAACCACTTCCACCACACCATTAACTCTTAATTACCTTCTCCAAGGCAAATTTTATCGTCCGAAACACGTTCCCAATTGAACCGAAGGCAATCAACCCCATTGCCGCCACCATTCCCATTATCCTGACTAATGTCCACTTCTTCATAACAATATTCTACATTAATAATAAATTTAGGTGGGCCTGCCCGCCGTAGTTCCGATTTATCGGAACGAAGGTGGGTGATAATAGACTCGAACTATTGACCCCCGTCTTATCAGGACGGTGCTCTAACCAACTGAGCTAATCACCCTCGCCAAAACTAAGCTATAGTATATCAAAATCTTCTCAGAAACATTTCTACTACCTTTCTGGCCACATTAATTCCCGTCGACTTCTCAAATCCCTGAAATTGGCACTGCCGGTTCACCTCCAAAATAAAACTGTCATAGTCCTCTTCTTTATTGGGGTTTGGACCCTTCATAATATCTACTCCACAGTAATCCAACCCACACACTTTCGCTACCTTTTCGGCTAATCGTTTATCATCCTCCGACAATTCCCATTTCTCGACCGCTCCTCCCAGTGAAAAATTACTTCTAAATTCATCTCCCACTGCCGATCTTTTCATCCCTCCAATCGCCTTACCATCTAATACTATTACTCTGATGTCCCACCTGGTTGGTAAATATTTCTGCCACAAAAACATTCCCACATTTTTTTCATTAATTTTTCTAACAAATTTCTCCAATTCTTCAAAATTATCAAACTTTTTCACCGATTTTCCTTGGTACCCTTTTTCGTGTTTAGCAATCACCGGCCATCCCAAACCGTAAAAATCATCACGTGCGCTACCTGCCCTGTCAAGTCGAAGATCCGCCATGGAGGAGGAAGGTGCCCGAAGGGCGGAAGGGTTTGTTCCAAGAATTTGCTCCTTTGTATAAAAAATCTTTGTTGGTACCACCGGAATATCGTTCTTTAAAAATACTCCATGTTGCGAAATCTTCCCCATCCTCGACCATTTCAAATATCCTTCGTGGTTGGCACAGAACACTGTATGGGCAGACCCATGTGTCTGCCCCTCCAATATTTGAATCAATAAATTTCTCCCCTCGGTATATTTTCCGCTGATCGTCCCTGCCACCCGAAACCAAATACCCAAAGTATTTTCCGCTGTAATTTCTTCTCCTCTGACAAATGCCCGTGGTTTCCCGTTATTCAAATCAAAGGTCAATTCCCGATAAAGTGCCCTGTTAATCTCTACTCCCAATTTTTCTGCCTCCGTTGCCAACCTCTCCACCTCAAATTGGCTTTGTTTCAACGACATCGTAAAAGTGATTATTTTTTTATTCATAAAAACCCTTTGTCCTTCGATAAACTCAGGACATTTCCCTTCAAGAAGGGCAATTTAAATAATAATTTATAAACCTCCCTTTTGAAGGGAGGATTCCGACTTTACGTCGGAAGGTGGGTTTAGTTCTGCTAAAAATTTAACTATTTCTGCCGGCACATCAATCCCCGTCGCTTTCATAAAACCCCTAAACTGCGGCCCCTTATTTACTTCTAAAATCACATAATCCTTCGGATCATTAGACATTCCTTCTGTGGCTCCCCTGTCAAGGGGAGCTGGCCGTAGGCCTGAGGGGTTTTTTGCCATTACATCTACCCCCGCCACCGATAATCCACACACCTCTGCCGCCTTCACCGTTAATTGTTTTATATCTTCCGGTAAATCAGCAATTTCCACCTTTCCTCCCGTCGAATAATTGTTTCTGAATTCCCCCGCCAGTTGGCGGGTCCTCTTCATCACCCCCAACACTTTCTTTCCCAATATCAACACCCGATAATCCCCATCGTTGGGAATATATTCCTGCAGCATATATCTTTTCCCTTCTTCCGTTTCCGATTTTCGTAACTTAATTACCAATTTTTCTAATTCATTTAAATTATCGGCTTTATATACTCTAGTCCCACGATCACCACCTGAACCTTTTATAATTATTGGAAAAGTAAAGTAGGGGTTTGGCTTGCCCAAACCCTCACTCATAATTTCATAAAGATACCAAAGACTCCCATATGTGCTTTTCGGCACCTCAATCCCCGCTTTTTTTAACGCCAACATCTGCCACGCCTTACATGCCATACTCGGCTTCCCACCTAACACCAACGGATCCACCACAATCGGTCCTTTCGTGGCTCCCCTGTCAAGGGGAGCTGGTCCGCCAGCTGGCGGACCTGAGGGGTTTAATCCGCCAACGATAAGGTCCACTTCTTCCCAATGTTTCCCTGTTGTTCTAAAAAATAAGACATCATAGTCATTTATATCCAGCCATCCCTCATTTTTGATTGTATGGACAGACCGGTGTGTCTGTCCCTCCACATCACTCAAATTACCTCGGATTTTGACCTTTTGTTCTTGAGTATCAAATGTCACTCTGTTATAAGACACCAAATCCAATCTTACTCCCATCTTTTTCGCCGCTTTCTTAATCAACACCAAATGTTGGCTTATTTTTCCCCCAAAAAACAATGCAATTTTATTCATATTATTTATTTATTTTCATAATTTTTAAGGCTCCCCTGTCAAGGGGAGCTCCCGCCTTAGCGGGTGAGGGGTTTGATTTTGCGCTAACTAAAAACCCCTCTAGATCTTTTCTCCCTAACAAAAATTTCGTTCTCAATTTATCTCTATCCGCCACATTCACCGCCGTCATCACCCTTCTTCCTTTTAGCCAGAAACTGACCCCGATTACCGGTCTGTCTTTGTGCTTACCCAAACTCGACCGATAATGCCGATAATACAATACTCTATTTTCTCCCAACAGACCCAATTTCTCTGCTAAGACTCTGTCAATCGAGCTTCGATACGCTCCGGTATCAATTTTGGCCCTCACCTCCACCACTCGGTGTTTACCTTGCTTGATAATCGGGCTTTTCTGCAAATCAGGCTTAAATCCTTTGGGAATTTTCATTCTGATTATTTCAATCGGTTGGACTGTTTTATTTTTTTCCTTCTCTTCTACCTTCTCAAAAAACTTTTCCCCGAATAAATATTTCGCCACTGAAATGGCATGATCCGCACTTCTCACCTCAATATCCTCCACCTTATCCATTCGTGTCTTTAGCCCTGCTTTATTACAAATCTGAATTGACAATCCCGGTCTGGCGTTCACTTCCAACACCAGCGGCCCTTTTTCCTTGTCCAACACTACATCCACTCCCAAAAACCCCAACCCGGAAACTGCTTTTTGACAATTAATTGCTGTTTCCATTATTTCCCGCCACATTGGAATTTTTATTCCGTTCACCTTAATTGGTTTCTTTCTCCCAAAATCATAAATTCGCTTCACCTCTTCATCTTTTCCTTCGATTCCAAAAGTTGTTATCCCTGTTGCCAAGTCAATTCCTAAACCATAGGCTCCCTGTTGTAGATTAGCTTTACCGCCGCTTTTCTCTGTCGGAATCCTTAGCATGGCCATCACCGGAATTTTATTAAATACAATTACCCGAATATCCGGCGTCCCCGAATGGGTATAACTAAAGAACATCGGGTGAATCTTAATTCTTTCCTCCACGATTACCGCATCCAGCATCCCGTGCAGACTATACTTTCCTGCCAAAATCTCCTGACAATGTCTTTTTAAGTCATCTAAACTAATTGTCTTCCCGTTCATCATTTGCCACCCCTCTGCCCTGTCAAGGGAAGGGTTGGGGAAGGGTTTTGTCTTTTTTCTTATTATTAGTATCCCTTCTCCCCCATATCCTGTCACCGGCTTCACCACAAAATTCCCTTCTAGTCCATTCCAATTAAAATTTTCCACCCCGTTAACTGTTTTAAACCGTTCAATCAGCTTTGGTACTCCTATCCCCGCCTTCCCTAAAATTCTTTTTGTCTTATATTTACTATCGGCTATAGCTCTCCCCTCAACATTGTTTTTCCTTAAATACTCCCGGTTTCTCTGGTTCTTCGTCAAAAACTGCCGGTATTGTTTTAAATTTATTCCGAACATAATTGTATTTTCATTATGGCCCTCCCTGTCAAGGGAGGGGTCTTGGGGGTGGGTTTTAACCTTTTTTCCGTATCGCCTTTGCAAATCTTTTTATCTCCACTAATCTAATCCCCGTATAACTTCCCACCAGCAGATTAACTACTAGTACTACTATTAATGTCAATTCCGGCTGCCCGATCACCCACTCCTGTACTTCCCTTACTCCCATCAACAACGCTCCTGCCACTGCTAAAACCAAAGTTCCTAAAGTTAAAGAAAATGCCTCTTTTCTACTTTTAGCCAATTGGGTTCTGGAAAACTCTTCTACTAATAGGACCATAAATAACACCGGAAAAATCGATATCTTACTCAGATCGAACAATTCAAGATAGGACGTCCCGATCATTAATCCGAAAGTCCCTACTGAAATAAACAATAAATTAATCGATCTTGCCGGCCAAAAATGTAATTTGAATCTTTTTAGCAGGTAATTGCTCACAATCGACACTATCAAAACGGTGGCAAACAATAGTACTCCCCCCAATATCCCCGTCGCCAAAAACACCACCGCAATCATTGTCGGAATAAATATGCCGTAACCCGACAATCCCACCATATAATGTAATACCGACACAATCGTGGCCACCAACGGCAACATTAACAACAATACAATTGTATTCGACGCTACTCCCCGATCAATTCCGATCCGTATCAATTTTTGAATCGAATTAAATCCGTTCCATTTCATCGTTTCCGCTTCCATTAAATTATTACTCTTTGTCAATAATGTCGGCGTAACCACGTTTGACGTGGTCGGTGTCACCACTATCTGTTTCACCGCTATCACGTCAATTTTTGCCCAAACTAACCACCCCAAACACACCAATATTAAAATTATATATTTTTTCATTGAATTGTGGCGTATTATAACACTCCTTTTGCCTTTCTTTCCCCTTGTTTAATTTTTTACTCACATTTAGTATACTTCCTTTAATGAATCGTCTCCTAGCTGATGTTATTATTGGCAATACTCCAATTAATGGTAATGAAACTCTTGCCCAAACTTACCCCAATATTGGTACTCTCGTTGGTGTTATCCTCAAAAACTCTCTGGTCATCATTGGCATCATTTTACTTGGCCTTTTGATTTATGGCGGTCTTCTCTTTATAATCAATGCAGGCAGTAGTGACAGCAAAAAATTAGCCCAGGCTCAAACTATCTTGACTGACGCCGTCATTGGCTTTGTTGTTGTTCTCCTTGCCTTCATCGTTATTCAAATTATTCAAACAATTACCGGCTTAAATATTCTTAATAACACCACTTTATAATTATGTTTGCTGGCATCTTCGGAGACATCACCAACCCCACCCAATACACCGGTACCAACGGTGAGGGTCTTTTTAAATTTATCAGTCAAATATTTCAACTCACCGGCATTGTCGCCGGCATTTATTTTGCCGTAAATCTCATTTTAGCCGGTTACATGTACTTGTCTGCCAACGGCGATATTAAAAAAACCGAACAAGCTTGGAATAAAATCTGGCAAAGCATTTTAGGGATGGTCATTGTTGCCTCCGCTTTCGTTCTGGCTTCCGTTATTGGCAATCTTCTCGGTATCGACATTATCCATCCCGTCATTAAAGGACCAAATGACCTATAACCTACTAGCTGTCGTCTACCCTCCTCTCATCGGCCCGGGCATCCAGCCCACCGCCAACCCCGTCGGTGTTCTCGAAACCATTATCAGCACCATTGTCGGTGTTTTAACTATTGTCGCCGTCATTTTCTTTGCTATCCAGATTATCTTTGCCGGTTACTCTTTCATCAGTTCTGAAGGTGATGCCAAAAAGATGGAAGAAGCTCGTAAAAAACTTACCGAAGGCGTTTTGGGAGTCTTTATTGTTGTCATTGCTCTCGGTGCCGCTGCCCTCATTGGCCGTCTCACCGGTCTCGGTGGCAATGTCCTCGATCTCCAATCTTTATTAAGTAAACTAAAAATTCAACCATGAAATCTTTCATCCAGCCAGTCTACGCCGCTATTACCAACCCCGCTCTTACCAATCCTTCCGCCCAATCATCTCCCAACTATGTTAATACCGTCCTTCAAAATGTCTTTAGCCTTTTTATGGTGTTAGGTGTCATTTATTTTATTTGGCACTTTGTTTTTGCCGGTTATCACTATATGGGTGCTCAAGGTGATTCCAAAAAAATCGAAATCGCTCAAACTGAGCTTACCAATGCCATGATTGGTCTTGGCGTTGTCTTCGTCGTCTTTGCCATTCTTAAACTTATCGGCACTGTCGCCGGTATCAAAGGTCTTGACACTCTTCAATTTACTTTACCTTCTTTATAAAACACGCTATAATTCACTAATAAATTATTATTTAACCTAATACTCAATGAAAAACCTCCTTTCCAACTTGGTTGGCCCCGTTTATGCTCAAAACATCAATCTTACCCCTCAGGGTAATTTTAGTAACCTTGGCAACCTTACCATCCCCGGTATCATTTCCGGTGCCATTTCCCTGATCATGCTGGTTGTTGCTTTAGTCTTCTTTTTTATCCTCATCTTGGGTGGTCTTCGCTGGATTACTTCTGAAGGTGATGAAAAAGCTGTTGGTGCCGCCCGCAATCAAATTACCAACGGTTTAATTGGTTTAGCCATCGTCTTTGCCGCTTTCGCTATCATGAAGCTCATTGGCACCGTCTTTGGTGTTGATATTCTTGGTGGACTTGTCATTCCCACCTTCAAATAATTCTTTTTTATCTCTTCGTTGGGGCGGACCGATGTGTCCGCCCTTTTCGTTTATATAGTATAATCTGTCATGCGCGCCCTTCGTAATTTCTTTTCTTTTTTATTCATACTTCTTACTTCATATTTCATAAATCCCCTTGTCGTTCACGCTCAAACCGATTGGGCTGCCCAAAATTCCAAATGTGTCGCCAACGGTGACGTTGCTACCATCCAAGGCATCGAATGTTTATTTTTTAATGTTCTCCAAGTTATAGTCCTATTAGCTGGCCTGGCTTTCTTCTTTATGTTTATTTCCGGTGGTTTTCAATATCTTCTTAGTCAGGGTGATTCCAAAAAAGTCGCCGCCTCCGGCTCCACCCTTACCATGGCTTTTATGGGCCTGATTGGCGTTATTGGTTCCTGGTTGATCCTTCGTCTCATTGAAAATTTCACCGGCCTCACTCTCACCCATTTTATAATCCCCTCAAATTAATCATGTCTCTTCGTCCTATTTTTATTTTTTGTTTTATTCTTACTTCATATTTCATAAATCATATTTCTGTTTTTGCTGCCGCTGTTCCTCCGGTTATTCCCGATTCAATCAATCCCGACCAGCTTTTCACCGGTTCCTTTGATCCCCAATACCCCAACAAAGATTTTATTCCTAATAACCCTTCCGGTGTCACCTGTGAATACCAAGTCACCGCCGAACAGGACGTTGGTGGGAGTTCTTCGGGTACTATTACTATTAATAAAGATCTTTCCAACCAAAAAACCGACTTTGACAACCGTCTTTTGGGTAAAAATCTCTACGACCTTACTCCCTGCGATCCCGGTGCCGGTGACTATAACGATTGTCTGTCCCAACGCAATAATTCCATGAATACCGACAATCTTTACGGTGCCGCTAGTCCAGTCCAGCGCCAACTTCCCCAAGCCGATAAAAATAAACTTCTTTGTTCCCGCTGGCATTCCGGCATCCTTAGTGGTCGTCATGTTGCTGACACCGATGAGCGTGTTGGCTGTTACTGTGGTGGCGACAGTAGCTCTATCCCTTCCGGTGCCTGTCCTGCCAATTGTCGCGAAGTTTATTTTTCCGAATTAGCTTTGTTTAACACTAGTTTTTGTGATCTCCCTGCCGATATTGCTGCTTACTACAATTGCGGTTCAGGCAATTGTCCTTTTTTCAAAAGAGAACCCAAAGCCAAAAATCTTCCCCAGATTTCTTCTGTCGTCGCTTCCCAACTTATGAAAAATGTTTCCATCGTTCCCAAGGGCTCAGTTGCTACTTCCATTACCCAAACAGATAAAAATAAAACCAGCCTTGGTGTTCTCCCTTTTCTTATGGCCCCTTCCTCCAACCAAAGCGATACCGCTATCAAAACTGTCTTTCCTGCTTCGGCTCAACCTAAAAACGACAATCCCTCTTGTTCTCCAGTCTCCAAACCCTCCGGCCCTGATGAATACAAATTCGATTTAATTGCCGAAATTCTCGCTCTTGTTACTGGTAATAAAGCCAGCGGTGATGCTCCCATTAAACAAGAGTTCTCATCTGGCACTATCCAGGGTCTCAATTCCGCCTCGTCCCTCAATACTCTTGTCCCCCAGTCCCAGCTCGATCTTAGTCCTCCCACCAAAACCGAATATTCGGTCACTGGAGATAAAAACGATACTATTTTAAATCCCTCTACCAACGTCAATCAGTTTCGCTTAAATTTAACTCCGGCCTCCTGGCAGCAGTAATTAATATGTTAAAATCTCTTGATGCTTAAGTGGTTAAAAATCAATCCTAAATTCTTTTTTTATGGCCTTCTGGTTCTGACTTGTCTTTTTACTTTTTCCATTTTTGCGGATGAAGTTCCTCTCTTAAAACAAAAACAGGATGCCATTTCTCAAGGCGGCAATCAAGAAGCCTGGCTTAACGAAGCCCTTAAAAGTAATGTCGTCTCTGGATTAAACAGTCTTGTCGGTCAAATTCCAGATAATATTATTAATGGCCAGGCCCCTCCGGCTTCATGGATCCCAGGTGGAGCTATTGGTGTAGCCACTCGAGCCGTTGCTATGGCTTTCACACCACCCGCATCCGGTATTCAATATGTTGCTCAAACTTGGGACAACTTTTTAGGTAAACCGGCTTATGCCCAAACCAATACTGGTTTTGCTGGCTTACAACCAATCTTACCTATTTGGCGCGGTTTTCGTAACGTTGTTTATATTTTAGCTTCCCTGGTTTTTATTATTATCGGTATCATGATCATGCTTCGGGTCAAAATTTCTCCTCAAGCTGTCATTACTGTCCAAAATGCCATTCCTCAATTAATTACCGCTTTAGTTCTGGTTACCTTCTCCTATGCCATCGCTGGACTATTAATCGACTTAATGAACTTTGTTCAGGGAGCAATGCTCTCAATTCTTTTTACTGCTAATGGTAAGGCTCTAACTGCCGACCTCCTGTCACCCAATCTGCTATCCCGATCAGATTATTCCACTTTAAATAATCTTAATTTAATAACTACTTTAACCACTGCTACTAAAAACATCCCCCTCTATGCTGTCACTGCTATCGGTGCAATTATTGGCGGTGTTCTTGGATTTTTTGCTTTTGCAGTCCCAGTTGTTGGAGAGCTTTCAATTCTGGGTGGAATTGGCCTTGGAGCTGCATTATTTACTCTCGTGGTCGCCATTCTTCTTTTCATCAATATCCTCAAATTTTTCTTCGGCTTGATCAAAGTATATATCAATGTTATCTTAAAAATTGTTCTCGCCCCGTTAGAAATTGGTCTTGGAGTCTTTCCGGGGTCCAAAGCCAACTTTTCCTCATGGCTTCTAGAACTTGTCGGTAATCTGGCAGTATTTCCCGTTTCTATATTCTTTATTGTCCTTATAAATTACATCGCTGAATTAAGTGGTGGTGGCACTCTCTGGGCACCAGGTATGATTAATGCTGGTAATTTTATTGGATTTATCATTGCTTTTGGCGGCTTTTTAATTCTTCCCAAAATTCCCGAAATGATCCCCCAGGTCTTCTTCAATCTCAAACCATCACCTTGGGGCACAGCCGCTACTGAAGCCTTCGGTCAAATGTACAAACCTATCGGAAGCGCTGCTAATCAAAAAGTACACAATTTAGCTGGAAAAGCATTTGCTTCCAATGTAGCGACGGGCGGCGCACAAACAACAAACAGTAATGCTGGAAAGTTCATGGCAGATGTCATGGAACTACTGGGAATGGCCAGGCACTAAACCAACAGATTCCCCACCTTAGTTCTATTTTGACTTCGAAACTCTTTTAGCCGCTTCATTCTGAATTAGTGATCGTTCAGCAAACCGAAAAAATCCTCCGTGTAACATTTTTTCAATTTCTTCTCTTTTCTTCTTTTCTGGCACCAATCTCGGTAATTTTAAAATTCCACCTAAAACAGATCCATAATCTAATTCACTCCTAAGATTGATCATCAATTTTGGACTTCTTACGATACCCAAAGAATTCAATATTAGCCATCCAAAAGATTCAGCACTATCCAAATCATCAAACAGGACCTCTCCAGTCTTAGCTGATTTTATTCCTCTGAATTTTGCTAGTAAGTCCGCCAAATCATTTCCCCACTTACTAACATTTTTGCCTAATTCCAACGGTGTTTTACCCACCGCATAATTATAGAACTTAAAATAAGTATCCCAATTATCTCCATAATTTCCAAACAAGTTTGAATCTGCACTACCAAACACTATTTTTTTCTTGTCCACCAATAATTGTGCCATCGACTCAAATGTTGGAACAGTTTCTTTTTTAGCATTTAATTTCGTACCCACTTGAACCTTAATTGTCTCCAACATACTCATACCTATTCTTTCCGGAAAAGGTTTCAGTGTTCCGCTTTTTAATGCCGCTAAAAAATCATTCCTTGTATCATCCCAAGTCATCAAATCCGCAAACCATGCTCCTACATATTCACCCCAGCCCTCCTCTATTCCTTGGCTTTTTTCTTTATCAGCATCTGGTTTTACCCCAAATTTTTGTTTGGCTTTAGCCAGAGGGTGCATCATTGCTCTTATTTGTTCTCCGAATACATTTGCGCATCCACCTCCAATATCCCTATCATTATCTGCCGACTCCATTACATTCGATACATACAAAAAGTTCCAAGACATTGCTACTGACGCCTTCGCATCTAACTCAGATATATTCATAGTAGTCATAACATAATCCACCAATCCTTTTTCATAATCCCTAAAACTTGCCAACGCTTTATCCCAACCAACTTTATTAGGATCATTATCTTTTGGCACTAAAAATCCTCTCCAATCAATATCACTCTTTTTCAACTTCAAGAACCCTTTACCATTCACCTCAAAAAAATCATTTACAATCGTTTCCATTGACTCTCTAACTCCTGGAATTTCATAAATCAAAGCCAGCTCTCTCTCTGTCAACTTTAACCAATTGTTCTTTTTGGCCGCTTCACCATCTAAAGAAGCTACCTCTTGTTTTATATAAGATGCGTTAGTTAAATTCACTCTTGCCCGTACCACTTGTTGCCACTCGCCCACCCCACCATTAAACCAATCTGGTGGACGTTTAAACCAAGACGGAGGAAATGTATCCAATTGTAGTTGAATTGGCTGCTGAATAAATTCCGCATTTACAAACGTATCGTATGTCGATTCAGACTTACTCTCTCCACTAGTCAAAGCATCTACTAAAGACTTTAATTGTTTTTCCAGTTCGCTACTCACCCCACCTCCGCCAGGAGCAGGAACAACTACTCCTTTATTTTTTTTCACCATCGTTTGGCAATACTCCAAAGCCAACACCAATTGCTTTCTGTCCTCACTACCCGGGGTAATCCGTGACCGCATATTAACTAACTCCGCAATTGCCGGCTCAAAAAAGGCTTCATTATCAATTTGATCCAACACCGATCTTATATCTGGATTTGTAAAAGCCTTGTTTCTCACTTCTCTCGCCAACAACACCAAGTCTGTCGGTAAAGCACCCTCAATGTTAGTAGTTATTCCAGTATTTAAAGCACCACTAAGACGAGCATCTCCACCGTCCCTCATTATCAATAAAAGGCCATCAGTCAAATAACTTTGACACTGTATTGCCGCATTGTCACCCTGCTCCGCCGCTCTTTGCAAAGACGCCATGTCGTGGAATCTATTAAAACTTACATTTTCAATCAACTTTCTAGTATTCTCCGATGTTAATGCGTTGCCGTTTGTTGGATCAAGAATATCTGTTCTGAAACGATTTGCAATACCAACTACAGCTCTTTTATAGCCTTCATCAACTACATTTTTACCCAAAAAGGCTTGTTCCGTATATTTTTGTCCTACACCTTTAATTTCTTTTGCTGCCATATGCTGGAATTATACCAAATCACCCTCATATATCCCATAATTAAAAACATACCTTATCTTCTCTCTCCCTTGTGAAAGGGAGAAGCGGCGAAGCCGAGAGGGATTTTGTATACTTCTTTATGTCCTCTATCAACTCCATCGATCTTCATCTCCGCACTTACCGTTCCGCTCTCAAAAGTAATCTCGAAATTACCGTTAATTCACTCACCAATTCCCATCTCAAAATGGAATCTATTCTTCATCCCCTCGGCAACAATCCCACCCACGTTGACCTAGCCGCCCTGGTTTATTGTCTCCTCCGCCTCCCCTCATGTATTGACCGCACCCGCAAAGTCATCATGGGCCAAAGCCCCACCGTTTTTGCCACGGCTGGTTTCCCTGATGTCCTCAAGTGGTCTCCTGTCACCGCCCCCGCCCGCCGCCGTTCTTGTTTTTTCAATCCTAATACCCGTCTTACCGCCGCTTTTATCTCCTCTATCTCTGATGTTGACGATCTGGTGAATTCTCTGATTGCCTTCCAAACTGAATGGAACAAATTTCATCTCTTAACTCAACCACAATACCCCACTTATCTTCGTTTTAAAGCCGGCATTAAATCCGGGGATATTTGTCGCACTATTGGTGTTGAGCCTGAAGATTGGCAAAAATTTATCATCGCCCTTGGCCCTCATCACCACCTCCGTCTCCGCCGTCTTTATAAATATTCCCAGAATATTCGTCTCCAGCTTTTAGCCGGTTCCTGGGTTGACTACACCAAAACCGTTCAGCGTTGGTGGAAAAACATCGCTATAATAATTGCCCCAAAATATCACATTTCCCACCAAACCATCTATTTCATCAGTAGTAACGACCACAGTCTTTTAAACACTTTTACCGGCTTTCCCCTCCAAATTAAACCCGATCTTTTGGAATTGGCCCAAAAACACCAACCCGAGCTTTATTCACTCTACCAACAAATTCGTTCCGGCGATTATCCTTTAAGCGAGTCCGACTTTTTTTATTATCTCTATAAACACTTTTCCTCCGACCTAAAACTTAAACGTAAATTTAACAAAATCCAGGATAAACTAGGTATTATCTCTATTTCCTCTGCCCACTATCTTGACGTCCCCGTCCAAATATTTCCCCTCAAAAATCTGCTAAAATCGCCCCATCGCGACCCCCGGCTAAAAATTTCTAAACCTTACCGGCTCCAGCACTCTCCCGCCCTGATTTTTAACATCGACTATCCCCTCGGTTTTGCCTCTTACCATGTTCTCAACGAAATCCTGGAAAATGTTAATCAAATCAAAGGTATTTACATCCTCGGCAAAGCCGCTGTTCTCAATTCTGAATTGGGTGACATTGAAATTCCCCGTTTGGTTTTTGATGAACAATCCCAAAATACCTACATGTTTAACAATTGTTTCAACCACTTTTTTCCTTTCGCTAACTCCCAGGGTTCCATTCTCACTAACCAAAAATCTGTTTCCGTCTTAGGCACCTTCCTGGAAAATGAAGCCCTGCTTAAAAAATATATGGCCAACAACATTACCGTTATCGAGATGGAAGCCGGTCCCTATCTTTCCGCTATCTCCGAAGCTACCTACGATCAACAACTTCCCCATAATACCATTATTGACCTCAATTCTGCCCCCCTCGACATCGGTATTATTAACTATACCTCCGATACCCCCTATTCTAAGGCCAAAAATCTCGGCGCCGGCCAACTCGACCTCCACGGCATCGAACCAGTTTATCTGGGATCGCTAGCCATTCTCCAGCGTATCATCAATCTGGAAGAAGAAAAATAAAATTCGCAGTTATATTTTTTAAGCGACATTGAACCTGCCCCGCAGATTCGTCGGAGCGTAAAAATATAACCAGAATTTGAATTATTTTTTCATAAACTCCTCAAATTCCTTGTCATCCAAGCTCTCTTTTTCTACCAGTACTTTCGCCAAATCATCCAATTTCTTCCTGTCTTTGGTTAATATCTCGCTGGCTCTCTGAAGCGCCGTCCCCACAAATTTTTTAATTTCATTATCCACCTTTCCCATCATTCCGTCCGATATTTTTGCCGGTTCAAAATAAGCTCTGCCAAAATCACTCACATCTATCTGCGGCCCCATATTCACCGGTCCCAAATCCGACATTCCCCACTCGATGACCATATTTCTGGCAATATTAGTCACCTGTGAAATATCGCTGGCCGCTCCGGTAGTCATATCTTTAAACACCAGCTCTTCTGCCGCCCGTCCCCCCATGGCCATGGCCATTTGTTTAATCAATCTCGATTTTGTTTCGTGCACCCGGTCCATCTTTGGCGGAATTAGGGTAAATCCCAGCGCCATTCCCCGTGAAACGATCGAGATTCTGTGTACCGGGTCCAAATCTTCCACATAATTTACTATCGCGTGTCCGGCCTCATGATAAGCCGTCATTAATTTATCCTCATCCGTTTGATCCCGTCTTTTTTCCGATCCCAGTTTCACTTTTAACGCTGACTCTTCAATATCCTGCATCTCGATTTCTGTTTTATTCTCTCTGGCCGCTTTGATCGCCGATTCATTCAGCATATTTTCCAAATCCGCTCCCGAAAAGCCCACCGTTCTCCTGGCTACTGTTGTCCAATTTACTTCTTTGGCAAAAGGTTTGCCTTTGGCATGAATTTTAATTATTTGTTCTCTGTCTTTCAAATCCGGCATTTCTAATATCACTCTCCGGTCAAATCTTCCCGGCCGCAATAGTGCCGGATCCAATAAATCTCCCCTGTTTGTTGCCGCCAGCACCACCACTGCCGTATTGGTTTCAAATCCGTCCATTTCCACTAAAATTTGGTTTAATGTCTGTTCTCTTTCTCCGTGTCCGCCGTCTAAGCCCCCCCTCATCCGGCCGATAGCATCAATTTCATCAATAAAAATAATTGCTTTTCCGGCTTTTTTGGCCGTCCCAAATAAATCCCGCACCCGCGACGCTCCCACTCCTACCAGCATCTCCATAAATTCCGATCCGGCCATTGAATAAAACGGTACATTGGCCTCGCCCGCTACCGCTTTTGCCAATAGTGTATTATGGTTTACTAGTCCATTTCCCACAAAGGAATGGTTTCTTGGCACTGTAAAATCATAAACCACTGCCTTACTTTTACTTTTCTCGCTTACTTTAGAAAAAAATAATTTACTCTCTAAAATCCTTTTAAAATAATCGACCCTTTCCGATTTATACCCCACATTTTTACAATATTTTACAAACACAGCCAACATGTTTCTCGATATTCTTCCGTCTCTTCGAACATGACCAATCCTTTTTGACCATAGTTCATTACTCATTTTCTTATTTGACAAGATTTTCCATTCGATATCGATCAATCCACCCAAGCCATAAAATAAGTCAATATTGGTATTACTTTTCCCACTTATCTTATTAACCATCGCACTTAACCGGTCTTGTTTTCTTTTAATCGCAAAACCCACCTTATTTTTATATTCTGCCAAATAATCCCCTGTTATGGTCAATCTATATACCTGTTTTTTCCCTTTTTTTTCAATTTTGTCTTTAATCTGCAAGCTAGAAATTATTCCCAAGTTCAACAACATCATTTGTACCTGTCTTATTAATGTCCTACTTACACTTGTATATTCTATTGTCGACCTATTTTTCTGCATATGTCCATCAGTATCAAATAACCCTCGAATAAATGCGCTCATTACCCCCTTACTGCCCTGGGTCACACTCTCGGGAACTTCTTTATCAAAAGACAATAAATATGACATTCCCATTTTGTACAAATCCTTTTTAAATCTCCAATTGGTTACGACATGATCATATTTTCCATTTTTATATATTTTTGCTTCTGGATACCTTTCTGTTACATATTTACCAAAAAAATTAACCAGCTCTTCATCAGCGTTGGTCAATCCCACCCTACTTGATACTGACAAATTTCCATCGCCCGTCAATACCCCCAACAAATATCCCGTTTCTGCATCAATATCATTTCTGTTTCCAAACATCTCCTGTCCAAAACTGACCGCCACTGCGTCCCCAACTTCAATTTCTTCTAATTTTTTGAATTTTAACTTTCCTTCCTCCATCACCACCACCGGATGTTCAGGTGTTCCTTCTAGTTCGTACCCCTGACATAATTTAATCTTTCTCGTCTCTTGTTCACCTAAGTTGTACCATTTACTAGCCCTATTTTTCTGCATCTCTGTTTTTTCTATATCCAAACTGCTCACTTTTACTCCAAAAGTGTTACCACTTTTTTCCACCTGATAATATCTCGGCACTTTCTCAATCTCCATCAATCCCTTATTAGTCAAAATCAGAGTTTCCCCGATCACACATTTACCCACCCCTGCCGGCCCCACCAGCAACACTCCTCTGGGCGCCCTTGCTCCCATCTTCCGGTATTTTTCCGGATGTTTCAAAAAATCCACTACTTCCACTAAATCTCTTTTGGCTTCTTCCACCCCCGCCACATCTTTAAAAGTTAGATTTTGTTTACCTTTGACAAACAGCTTAGCGGTTGACTTTCCAAACCCAAACATTCCTCCGGCTCCGCCACCACCCGCCTGCCGGCTGAAAAACCACACTATAAACGCAATTGGTAATCCCACCGTTAACACCAAACTCAATATATCCATTAATGTTTTCCATCCCTGTTGATTCTCCACATTAAATTTGACTTTTCCTAAATCAATTCCTTCTCTCTGCAAGATTTCCGCCATCGAGGTTGACGGTTCCTTTGATGCCACCAGAATCTTTTCTTGGCTCGCCGAAGTCCCTGACGAAGGCGGCAATTTCACCATAATTTCATTATCCAGTACTGTTATTTCCCCCGCCTGCCCCGCTTTAATTGTTTCAATTATGGTTGATAATGGCACACTTTCCGTTGTCTGTGGCACGAAGATCTGTTTTAGAATCGAAATCGCCCAAAACAACATAATTAAATACAATACTCCCTTAATAATTTGACTTGGCCCAATCTCAATTCTCTTAATTTTTACTCCCGGTGGCAAATTATCCGTTATCTCTTTAGGAATTTCCTGTTTTTTTTGGACTTTAGGCTTTAGACTTTTTTTAATTTTCTCCCAAATTCCCTCTTTCTTTATCATCGTCAGATTATAGCATTTTAAATCACTAATTCAGCTTAGGCTCCCCTGTCAAGGGGAGCTCCCGAAGGGAGAGGGGTTTTTCCCGCTTTATTCCCGTTTTTTCTCCGCACCAATAATATCGCCTCCGACAATCCTCGCTGCCGCCCGGTAACTTCTCATCTCAATCGAAT
>JAPLYY010000123.1 GCA_026395315.1 Candidatus Shapirobacteria bacterium
CAACTCCTCTTGGCACAATGTTATCCGTCTTCACCTGGCCGCTAATCACCAACATTGGTACACTATCCAGCCACGCCCCGGCCGCTCCGGTAATTGCATTTGTTCCTCCCGGGCCGGTAGTTACCAACACTACGCCAATATTATTTTTTATTCTGGCATAACCTTCAGCCGCTGTCGCCGCTCCTTGTTCATGCTGACAACAATATGCATGCAGTTTTGATTTACCTACCGAATCGACCAGGTGCATAATCCCACCACCTGATAACAAAAAAATTGAATCAGTTTTGCTTTCTAAGAATTTGCACACATAATCACTTAGTTTCATAATAGTTCAGCTAAACTTCTAATAATTGGAAAATCAACATCTCCATTATGCCACTCCGTCACTGCAGCCGTATGCATTCCAATAAATCTACATCCCAACTCTTTGGCAACTTTTCTACTGCTAGGTTGATCGTCAACTAAAACAACCTCACCTGGGTTACAACCTTCCTTTTCAATTACTGCATTTAAATTTTCTGCTTTTGTATTTGGTCTCCCCAATATGCCTGCAAAACCACTCAATCCTAACGCTTCCATACTTCGCAAAGAAGCTTCGATAGGTGTTGCCGTATTCACATACACCTGATACCTATCTTCCAATTCGATAATTGCTTTTCTATTTTCATCGGACACACCGACCTCAAGAATACTTTTTTGGACTATCTCATCAAATCTGTCACAACAGTCCCTTACATCTTCCTCCTCGGCCGTTTTCCCCATCATATTTATATAAACCGATCGCACAATATCTTTACGGTCACCTTTTCCCCCAGAAATCGCTTTTTGAGCCTCCTCCAAAGCAATATGAAGTTCGTTTTTATCCAAATCTGGAAACACATCATACCAAGCTAATCTTTTTTTATCCTCAGAACCAAGACCAGTTTTTGGGTCCAAAACCACCATATTATCAAAGTCCAAAACTACAACTTTTATTCCTTCTAAATATCCCATAAATTTCTATATTTACTAATAAAAATGATTATATCATTTTAGAAATTTTACTCATGTTATTTAAAGTAATTTCCCATAATTTATTCTGAGCTTCTACAATATTGTTATTTGTTAATTCATATTCCTTTATTCCAAACTTCTGTATCATATATTCTAATTTTCCTTCCAGATTATCATCTAGAACATCAACGCCCCATTCTGAGTGACCCACATCCTCCAAAAACCATTTTAGCTTGTAATGGGATACTAATGAAACTATATTTCTTCTTAATCCAAAAGGTATCATCTGGGCATGGCCTCTACCTCCAACAACCAAATCCATTCCCATATAAAATTTAATAATTTCCTCAGGTATACTCTCTGAAATATCTACCAAATCGTATTTAATTCCATTTTTTTTGAACGAACTCTCAATTTCAGCATCCTGTGGTTTATGACAAATAATAGTAATATTCCACCCAGTCTCTGAATATTTTTTTACTACTCTGGCTATACTATTTTCAATTTGTTTTTCCTTACCGATAAACCTAAACTCTTTCCTGTCATATGCCAAGTTAACAGCCATTGCTTTCTTACATTCTCTCTTTTTACTTTTATTAATCCTCTCAATTAAATCTTTATAAATATACCAGGATACTGTCGTCGGACAAGGTTGTAGATTAATTTTTTCTTTTATAACATCATCTTTAATATAATTTTTTATTGCATTAACACTGCCATTATTTCTTAAAGAAAAAAACAAAGATTTGCCAATTAACACCGACATGAATTCTCCAAAAATAGGATCAAAATCTTCCTGGTTTCTGAATCTATTATATCCAACTGCAAAAAATATAATTGGAACTTTTATCCTTTTTAGCATTTCTATACTACAATTCCAACTCCATCCCGACTTACTTACATCGGCTCCCGCTTGATCTTTTAGAAACAAACCCCCACCCCCAATCAAAACCGCTTTCGAATTATTATTAAGATCATCTAACCTTTCAGAGTCCACTTCATTCAATAACCACTTATTTTTCCAATACTTTACATTAGTATATTTTTCAAACAAATCTCTTGTTGCCTGAAGTAAAGCAGTATCTCCAGCGTTACTATTCAGCGCTACTATTGAATCACTATCCTCTTTTAAATAACTGAAGTGATACACACTTTCCATTATTTAAATAAACTTTCCACCGCATCATATACGCTTTTTACCGGTGTTAATTCTGACCCAGGTAATACAAATGGGGGAGTGGGTAACCCTTCAACAAAT
>JAPLYY010000089.1 GCA_026395315.1 Candidatus Shapirobacteria bacterium
TTTTTGAGTTTAAATAGCTTAATAACTTATGGATTAACTGGCTATTAATTTCGTCGGAACTGTGAATGGTTAATCGTACCCATCCACGATAACAATTATCAACCTCATTCATGTCAAAAGACAAAAGGTCGTTGCTTAGCAAACCTTTGTATAAATCCCGGGATTTACTTTTACATAAAATAAAGTTAAGAACTGATTTTTTTATTTCAATGTCAGGATTTTGATGTAATATCTTTATTAGATTTTGTTTGTTTATCTCTATCTTCTTCCTATAGGATTCAAATATATTTAAGTTTTTCAGAAGGACTACAACATAATATGCACAAATAGAACTGACAGGAAAGGTAGCTGATATTTTTTTTATTTCTTCAAAAAATATAGAGTTGGTTGCGCCAAAACCAAACCTCAAACCTGGCACTCCAAAGTACTTACTTAAAGATGAAATGACCGTCAGATTTGAATAATTATTAACTTCACTAAATAATGATTTATTCTTCCAGTTATCAAAGAAAAAAATCGAAGTTTCGTCGACAATAAAATTTGTATGAGGATTGTTTTTAATTAAATCGATTAGCTTATTTTTACTCAAATATTTATCATTTATCGAGTTTGGATTTACTATCCAACAGAGGTCTATATTGTGTAAATCGGAATTAAATATATCACTATAACCAATTTTTTTAAATGAATCCAAACTAGTATAGATACGATAAAAAAGAGGTTTCAGGACTGCCACTTTTAGTTTTTTTAATTTAGCAACGATGTTAATCCTAACTATCAAATCTTCACTTCCATTACCAAAAAAATATAGATTGTCTCCAAAAATATTATTTAAAATACTAGATATTTCTTTATAGGAGGCGATTGGGTATTTTGAAATTAAATTTATAAGATTGTCGTCGGTGATACCGCTAGAAATAACTTTACTAATCATTTTGTCGTTGTTGCTCGAGGTACAACAGTCGAGTAGATTCTCATTCTCATGAGCCACATCAAGGTAGTTATTTGCCGATTGATTAATTACCATATATTTTTCGGAGCCACTTTCTTTTTTGGCTAAGTAAGCTGTTTGTAAATCGAGAATATTTCTAGTATCAGGGGAATAGCCACGAACGCCTCTTTCACATAGTATTACGTTTGAGTTATGTTTGGCAACATACTCCGCGGCTCCAATCCATTCCTCGAGTGATGCTGACATCGACCGTTTTATTAAAATCGGAAGTTTACTGCCAGAGGTTAACCGGCCAACCTCATCAAGTAAATCATAGTTTTGACCATTTCTCGAACCAATCCAAAGCATGTCGAAGCCAGATCTTAAAGTTTTATTTATTGTGGCAGTGTTTTTTACTTCTGTCGAAATAGCAATACCTGTTTGTCTTTTTGCTTCAACCATCCATTCAACACCTTCATCACCAGAACCCTGCCATGTTTCAGGGTTAGTTCTAGGCTTCCATAAACCAGCTCTTAATATATCTCCACCCGCTTTTCTGATATGTTGAGCCGAAGCCAATATTTGTTCATAGCTTTCTGCTGAACACGGACCTGCAATAATTTTCCATTGAGAATTTGATTCCATCATATTTATTTTTCCGAATCTAAAATCTTAATTGCTCTAACTCCAATATTGTTTAAGACTAATTGACTATTTTGTTCTCGATATGTAGTTCCATCACTTAAACTAAATCTCCCTTCCTGATGAAGTTTCACCATCCACTGGTCACAATACTCAGCACCAGCACGGACACTTTCTTGCGGGTAACCTTGGATAAAGCCTTCAAGCGATTTGTTATCTAGGTGCATCCATTCTTCAGCATTTAAAGAAGGGTCGATTCCCAACAATCTAATCAAATTACCATCGTAACTATGGTTTTGATAGGCCTCGACCACCTCAGGTATCCACTCGGCGGGCTTTGACCTTCCAGACAGTTTAATATGTTTTACGCCTATAATTCCATAAAAACTCATGTCTTCTGGTCTAATCACTCCCCCTGCCATTAATAATTGTCGTGGTTTTTCAAGCTTTGTTGTATTACACGTAGTATGAAACGGGGTATCCTTACTTCCACAAGCCAAATTTTGATAATGCGCCACTCTATTAGGACAGCTAAAAAGACAGCTCTCTGTAGCCAATAGTTCTACATCTATTCCATGTTGATCTCCCAGACTCACGATTCCTTCTAAATCACCAAATTTTTTCCCCAAATCATGGTGAGGAACTACACGGTTAGGATTTACATCAAGGTATTCAGATAAGTCTTTCACATTACGAACTCCAGCTATGGTAGAGATATGAATTGGAAGGTCCGGGTATCTGGTTCTTACATGTTTCATCAATTTGTGGGAAGAGATGGTAACGGCGTCAGCCTTAAATTCATCTACAACCCAATCTAGGTAAGCATCAACATCCTTAACTAAACCGAGATCTCCGGTGAAATTAAACGGGGCATTTAGTAAATAGGTAAAATTAATTCTACCGTCTCTACATTTTTCCCTAAACTGAATTGCCTGTTGTCTATTAACTTGGACGACCACATCAGGAGATCTGCCATGTTTTATTGGACCTCCGTCGGCCAATACTCCATAGATTTCTCTGACTGGGGTAACAGCGTCAAGGTTGGACTGAAGAACTTTGTCTAAGACGCTATCATTCCAGTGACAAGGCATAGTAATTGATAATTCCTGGTTTCTCATTTTCTTCTCATTGGACAATAGTCTTGGCCTTCCAATGGAGGGTTTAATTGATAACCATATGCTTTAAACCTGCTTGAAAAGCATGAGTATAGACCTAGGATATTGCAGTTGTTACACAATACCAAATCTGCTTCTTCTCTAATTCTTTCAACACCCATTTCTTTGTCATAGCCCAAGATATCTCTCTTAAAGGACTCTATCGTTAAGTCCTGTACACGTCTGTCATTTCTATGCTGATGCCTTTGAAAAAGAATTTCCGAATCTGCCTCCATGTAGACTATAAGGTGTTTTCTTTGTTCTAATGGCTCCACGCTTTGGCGAATTTGTCTAATTCCTTCCAATTGTCTATTGCCGGTAATTACTACGTCTTGTTTGTTCTCTCTTAAAGCCTGATCTTTAGCTCTATTTACTGAATCAATTATGTGGTCATCAAAATGGTGACCGTTTTGTTTAGCCCATTCCCCGAATGGTAACCCAGTACCGGACGATCTAAAGATCCCCCTAACAATGTCACCTGTTTCCACATGTAAAAATCCATTATCGACCAGAAATCTTGCTAGAGTGCTTTTCCCGGTATCGTGATGGCCAACTATAAAGATCATTGTATTGCGCCATAGTGGCGCCATATCTAATTAATAGGTGAATAGTACCACAAATGACCGGTATTTCAACAAGATACTAGTTATTGAGTTTTTTCCACTCTTCCACAATTTCCCTTAATAACTCCGATTTGGACATACTTTTTTCTTTACTTTTCTTCTCTAAGAGATCGCTGATGTCTCTGGTGGTGACAAAATTAAATTTAATATATTTACTTTTCTTTACCTCGTTAAAACTTTTTCTTAACTCATTTTCCAACGAATTTGCATCATACTTCACAATTTTAAGATACTGTGATTTTGTACCCAAAGTAAATCGAGATTCATGGTCTACATCGGATCTTTTCAAAGCAATAACCGGCATTTTCCAGGACAATGCCAGGGCAATTTGTTGCCCAACCCCTGTGGACGGATAGGTTATTTCAGCTACTAATATGTCGGCACGTTTAATATCCTCTATCGTCTGTTCAAACAGTTCCCCGGCTTTTAGTTTTGTCTTGTCTTCAATCCAATTTGAAATGAGGGTTCCACCGGACTTTGAGATCACTTTGATGATTCTCGAGTAAGAGTCCTTATCCTCCGACAGTGTTAATGAAGAGGCGGAAAAATATACATTCATAATTTCTACCTGAATTATATCAAAAATGGCTAATCTTAGCTTTTCAATTATCCTATCGGACTAGAAATCACCTTTTAATACCTGCCTTATTTCGACAGTTACTTGTCTTTTACTTGCTTCAAAACTGGCTTCTTCACCTGGTTTCTTTCCCAGCACAGCCTTTCCAATCGGACTTTCGGGTGTGATAACTCTCCCTTTCAAATCATCTCGAAATACATTATCGTCATACCCAAGAACGAGGAATCTTTCTGGAGTTTCTTCACCTTCATATTGAACCACAATTTCGTTACCTAAATTTACTGTGTCTGTTGCTTCTCTGGGTTGAATAATATCAACATAGGTTAAGTTTCCAATTCTATTAAGGTCAGCTCTAAGAAGATTTAATTCATTCTCTGCTCCTGCATCGTCATGAATAGACGCCCTTTGGTGTCCACTGCTAGCAGCGCCACGTTGCCTTATTTCGGCTTCTAACTCGATTTTTCTCCTCGTTAGTTGTTCATAAGTCTTTTGACTCATTTTCCTCTTTGCGTCTAACATATCGGTATTGTATCACTTTTTGACTCCTAAAAAATGACGACATATGAATATCAGCTCCGCTTTAACACCACCTCTATTTAACCATAACATAAAAGCATATATTGCGTATCTTTCCGTATTATCTGGTGTTGGCTCTGGGCAATTGACAACATTAGAACCTATAACACTACTCATTATGAACCGTTACCGACGTTTAATATGATTGGAATCAATTGCTAAAAGACAGATAATTTTTAGATATGTATTACTTTGATATACAATGTAATAGTGTATAAAGAATTGAGGTTTGAATCTTAATCATGTTAGTCAATTAATTCAAAGCCGAAAACTTTACTAGACCACCCCCCTGGTCTAAAATTCTGTTTTTTGACTTGTATAGTTGTATCGTAGTCATCTTTCTGAAACCGGAAAAAACTTTAAAACTTTTCTTTGTCTCGCCATCGAGACAATTTTCACGCAGGCGTGAAATTTAAACCTGTCTAACATTGCCGACACCGACAGAATTCTAATTATTAATATTTACTTCTAATAATATTAAGAAATTGTCGTGACCCCTTATAGACAAAATTAAATTGTCTTTACTTAAATATAAATACTGCGACGTCGAAGTATTTAAAAACACTATTGTGACTTCATGTAGTCGCGTAAGATGAGTTTTAATAACAAAATTTATAATAGAGACTGCTTTATTTTTTAAACGACGTCCTACGAGTTATTACCTATCATTCCATACTATATTATATAATCTTATACAATATTATATAAATAATTGCATACTACATCAATTTTCACGACGTCGTGATAATTAACGATCTTCCCAAGAGAAACCACAGTTACGGCAGACGTTTAGAGGTTTTGATATTTTGGCTCCAGGTACCCAAATGGCAACATTTTGTTGCATTAGATGTTTCATAAAACCAGCTTTAACTGTTTTGACGTTACGACTATCACACTTGGGACATTTTTTACCAAAAAATATTTTTGTTGATCTTTTACTTTCGACACTTTCTTTTGACTTGTTATTAACAAGATCATCAATCTCTGACACGGTTTTTTTTATCTTATCCCAATAAGGGTTGACCATAATGAGATTATACATTATTTATACCTAAATGCTCG
>JAPLYY010000044.1 GCA_026395315.1 Candidatus Shapirobacteria bacterium
TTTGGGGAGATCGCGGTGATAAATAATTTTACCAAGACCGAGTTTTAATCCCCTACCTTTAAGGCAACTGTATATTACTGATTCTAATTCTGCCCGATATTGGGCATTATCAGCTCGTTCGAATTCGGAAGTAAGTTCGGGAGCGGCGGATTTTAAATAATCCATCAGTCTGGTTTTGACCGGACCGACAAGGTGGAGGTGCTCAAACCAAACTTCTTTAACGCCGGCGTTTTGAAGAACATCTAATAACTCATTAATTTCTTTTTTACTTTTAATAAAGTGGGGTAAAACCGGACCGATAAATGCGTAGGTGGGAATATCCTCGGCATTCAACTCTTTAATGGCCTCGATGCGGGCAGAAACCGGCGGGGCTTCAACTTCCAAAAACCGGGAAACTTTGTCGTCAAGAGTAGTGACGGTAAAACCGATGGAGACATTTTTAAGTTTTTTTAACAAATCAATATCACGGGTAATTAAAGGAGATTTGGTTTGGAGAGATATTTTATCCGGATAATTAGCATCAACTAAAACCTGTAAACATTTTCGGGTGAGTTGATATTTGACTTCAAGACCGACATAAGGATCGGTAACAGAACTAAAAAATATAGTACCGGAAATATTTTTTAATTCTTTGGTCAATAATTCCGGGGCGTTGAGTTTGACATCTAAGAAACTCCCCCACTCTTCACCGGGGTGTTTCCAGCGGGCGATTTGGGCGGCGTAGCAATACATGCAAGCAAATTGGCAACCATTGTAGGGATTGACAACATAATCGCACCCGGGCAAAGCTGTTTTAGTTAAAATTGTTTTGGCCTGAAGCTCGTTAATTTTGGTGAGCATTATTTTTTCTTTTCTTTTAAATATTTTTTTTCTTTAATTTTATCGGGTAATAAACTTTCTTTGGTATATTTATCATAATTTTTGCCATAGCCCAATTCCTCCATCAATTTAGTTTCAGCATTACGAAGGTTTAGAGGAATAGGCAGATTGCCGTAGGTTTTAACATCGGAGAGGGCTGACATAAAGGCATCGTAGGCGGAGCGGTCTTTGGGACATTTGGCTAAATAGGCTACACCATGGGCTAAATTTTCCTGACATTCGGGGTAACCGATAGTTTCAACGGAACGGAAAACGGCGTTGGCAACCAAGAGGGCCGAGGAATTGGCCAGACCTATATCTTCGGAGGCAAAAACAACCATCCGCCGGGCAATAAAGATCGGATCTTCACCGGCAGCAACCATTCGGGCAAGGTAATAAAGAGCGGCATCGGGATTACTGGCGCGCATCGATTTGATAAAAGCAGAAATGGTGTTGTAGTGCTCTTCGCCTTTTTTATCAAAACGGAGGTAAGAATTTTGAAGAGTATCTTTAAGGGTATCAATAGTTAACTTTTGATAAAGGGTAAAAGCATTGTCGATCATGGTGATAGCCTGGCGGGCATCGCCGTTGGCCATGCGGACGAGCCAGTCTTTGGCCTTTTTATCCATTTTGGTCTTTTTCAATCCCTCTAAATCTCCCTTTGACAAGGGAGACTTCAGCACTTTCAAACATCTGTCAATTATTTCTGACATTTCTTCGTTGGTTAGTTCAGTCAAAACAAAAACTCGGCAGCGGGAGAGAAGCGGGGCGGTAACTTCAAAAGAGGGATTTTCAGTGGTGGCACCGATTAAAGTGAGGGCGCCGGATTCGACATAGGGTAACAGAAAGTCCTGCTGGGCTTTATTAAACCGATGAATTTCGTCTAAAAACAGGACTTTTTTAATTAACGGAACAGCGGTGGAGTGGATGATCTTTTTAATATCGTCTTTACCGGCGGAAACAGCGGAGAGCTGATAGAATTCGGCCTGAGCTTCGCGGGCAATAATCCGGGCCAGAGTGGTTTTGCCGGTTCCCGGCGGGCCCCAAAAAATCATAGAAAATATTTGATGGTGGTCGATGGCCAATTTGAGGGGTTTCCCCTCCCCGACCAGATGAGATTGGCCGATAAATTCGTTTAAATTTTTTGGGCGGAGTAAATCGGCAAGAGGTTGATTGGTCATTGACTTCGGGTAATGTTTGGGTATATAAGAATAAATCCGAAGAGGTATAATGTCAATGTGAAAAAAATAGTGTTACTGTTGGCATTATTAATATTGAGTGGATGTAGACAGAAGACAGAGGTGGTTGTAAGTAAACCAGAACCGACATTAATTCCTACGGTTACAATAATACCGACACAAAAACCGATAACCATAGATGATTTAAATAAAAAATACGGACCATGTACTAAAGTGTCGGTGTTGATGTATCACCATATACAGGATGAGGCGACCGCCAAAGTTAATAACCAAGTATCACTAACAGTGACACCGGAGTTTTTCCGGAAACATCTGCAATATTTAAAAGATAAAGGCTACAGTGTCATCGGAATGACCGATTTAAACAACTTTTTTAACAAGGCAGTGGCCTTGCCAAAAAAATCAGCCATAATTACTTTGGATGATGCGTATGAGGATAATTACACTAATGCTTATCCGATTTTAAAAGAATTTGGATACAAGGCGACTATTTTTGTACCGACGGGGCACGTGATGGGGTTGGAATATTTAACCTGGGACCGAATGAGACAAATGTCGGATTTAGTCTATTTTGCCAACCATACCTGGTCACATCATGCTTCGACAGGCTCAGCACAGGTATTGGAAAAAGAAATCAGCTTAGCGGATAAACAGTTAGCGGAACACGGATTTAACAGTGATAAGGTATTTGCCTATCCATACGGTAACCCCAGTGGTGAAGCAGAAAAAATATTGGCTAAATATAATTATACCTTGGCGTTTACCACCACTCATGGCAATATCATGTGTAAGAGTCAAAAATATATACTGTCACGGATTCGTATTGGAAATGCGCCGCTAAGTAGTTACGGTTTGTAACGATCTGTTAGATTATTTTCCGGCGACGAAGAAACCAGATTATCCCAAGAATGGGAGCTATTATTGGTATATAAACGATTACCCAGATAAAGAAACCAACTATACCCCGGAAAGTTTCAAGCATGGCACGAACTGCGGTTTTGAAAATAACCAGCGGACGCCATTCATTGGTGGGAGCATAGGGTAAGGATAATTCATCAGTTGACAGGTAAACGGTAATTTTAGTTAATTTAGCCGATTGATCCAGATATTTTTGTTGGCCTTTGAGAGAATCAATTTGATTTTGCAGATTAATCAGTTCTTGTTGGACATTCATCAGGTCAGCGACAGTAACGGCTTTGGCCATGATTTCCTGAAACTTGGCCTTTGTTTGATTTAAGACGTCAAGACGTGATTGGATATCGACATACTGGTCGGTAACATCGGTGCCTGATTCGGATTGAGAAATAACTTTGGTGGAAAATTGTTTAAAAAGCTGTAAAGCTTCGGCTCGTTTGGTTTCGGGTACTCGGACAATGATATTGCCCGAGGCGGCTGATTCTGGTTGAGTAAGAAAAGAATTTACCAAAAAACCACCGAGTGATTCGGTACCTAATTTAATTTTACTGATAGATTCAGCCACATCTTTGACCACTAAAGAAAGTGAGGTATCCTGGATGACCAGACGGTTAGCAGTATCGGTAGGAGCTATCTGGCGACTGGGTAAGACGGACAAAGATTCAAATCCGGAATTTGGAGCCAAATTAATACCAGCTGTTCCGACAGACCTGGTCGAGGAATAATTATTCGAGGGTAAACGATCTTTTACCAGGAGGAATATTACTAAAATAAGGATTAAAATTAGCCAATGACGTTTAACAAAATCGATAAGTTTAGTCATGAATAAGTTTATCATAATACTATTAATTTCTCTGGGATTAAGACTTATCGGACTAAACCAATCGTTGTGGCTGGACGAGGCGATATCGGCCAATGTGGCTAAAAATTATAGTTACATGGAAATTGTGACTAAATTTTCGCCGAGTGATTTTCATCCGCCATTATATTATTTAACATTAAAAGCGTGGACAGGCATTTTTGGCTTTTCGGAGATTAGTTTACGGATGCCGTCGGTAATTTTTTCATTAGTGACAATTTATTTTGTCTATCTATTGGGCGGTCCGGCAGCTGCCGGGTTGACCGGGCTTAACCCCCTATTGGTTTACTACTCACAGGAGGCGCGGATGTATGCAATGGTGACAATGTTGCTAATTATGGGTTTATATTTTTTAATTAAGAAAAAATATTGGTTGGTATCGTTATTTTTTGGAATCAGTTTTTTAACTTTTTACGGGTCGATGTTTTTTATAGCGGCGATGGGGACTTATTTAATAATCAATAAAAAATTGAAAGCGTTATTGATTATAAGTATTGGTCCGTTGATGGCTTTGCTGGCAGTGGCTCCACTGCTTGCTAAACAAATGTCAGATTCAAGAGAAATGCTGGGAATGGTAACCAATTGGGATCTGGTATTAGGTAAGGCTAATTTAAAAAATTTATTATTAATACCGATTAAATTTACATCGGGAAGGATTATTTTTTATCCGAAGATTGCCTATTATTTAATGGCAGGTTTATGGACGATAATTGTGTTTAAACCCCTCGCCCTTCGGGCACTCCCCTTGAAGAAGGGGAGCTTTAAAGGGGTAAATGTTTATAGTTTTATTTTTTGGATAACTTTAGTGATCGGCACGATATTTTCAATTTTTACGCCGATGCTGCAGTATTTTCGGTTTTTATATTTGATTCCGGTAATGGCATTGGTAATTAATAAAAGTAAAGTTATTGCTATTGGGTTTTTGATATTTAGTTTGGTTTATGTTTTAAATCCACAATTTTATCGGGAGGATTGGAAAAGTTTGAGTAAAGATTTAGGAAATAAAGTTTATATGATTAGTAGTTTCAGCGATCCGATAAAATATTATAAAAATATTAATATCAGCGATATCAGAGATAATATTTTAGAAAATGAAGTTACAGTGGTGCCATACGGCGAGGCAATTCATGGAATTGATCATAATCAGATAATGACTGCGGTTGGATACCAAAAGTTAACAACGAAAAATTATCGGGAATTAACTAGCGAAATATGGCAGAAAGAAACTCAATCCCCCTAAATCCCCCTTTAACAAGGGGGACTTAGATTATTTTTTTAATAAATTATTTATTTCTTCTTTTGTTAAATCACGGTATTGACCACTGGGGAGATCGGCTAGTTGGATGGGACCGATACTAAGACGCTGAAGCGATAAAAGATGAAGGTGTAGTTTGGCACAAAGTAAACGGATTTGGCGTTTTTTGCCTTCGTGGAGGGTAATTTTTATGATAGTTTGATTATTTTTGGATTCGACTAGTTCAGCTTTGGCATTAGCTTGATTCATTTGATTAATTTTATATTGGGGTGTTTTGCCAAGAATAGAGATTAAATAAACTTTGGGTAAGTGGTAGCGGGGGTGGGTAAGTTTCAAAGCCAGATTACCATCGTTGGTTAATAAAATTAGACCAGTGGACTCAAAGTCGAGACGGCCAACCGGGAAAACGCGATAGGTATCAGGGACATAATCGGTGATGATTCTACGGCCATGGTCGTCGGTGGTGGTCGATAACACATAGATGGGTTTATTGACGGCGTAATAAACCAAAGTCTGGGGCTGGGGTAAAATAATTTTTTTGTCGACTTGGATTTTATCGGTTTCCGGATTAACTTTGTCCCCCAAGACAGCCAGACGATTGTTAATTAAAATGCGTTTTTCGGCAGTAAAAGCGTCAATTTTACGCCGGGAAGCGATACCGATAGATGCTAGATATTTATTCAGCCTGATTGATGGCATAATAGATAGTATATGGCAAAAGACAAATATAGTGCGGTGTGGGTAAGCCACTCATCGATTGGTAATTTTTTGGAATGTCCCAGAAGTTATTATCTGAAAAATGTTTACAAAAATAGCAGTGGACATAAGATTAAAATTATGTCGGCGCCATTGGCCCTAGGGCAAGCGGTGCATGAGGTAATTGAAAGCTTGTCAGAAATAAAAACTACAGAGCGATTTAAAGAGCCGTTGCTGAATAAATTTGAAAGAGCCTGGAAAAGAGTTAGTGGCAAGAGTGGTGGTTTTTTGGACAAAGAGACTGAATATAAATATAAAGTTAGAGGTGAGGAGATGATCCGGCGGGTGATAAAAAATCCCGGACCGGTGGCCGAGTTAGCAGTTAAAATAAATATGGAACTCCCCTATTATTGGCTGTCAGAGGAAGATAATATAATTTTATGCGGCAAAATTGACTGGCTAAAATATATTCCGGATCGGGACGCGGTAGAAATTATCGATTTTAAAACCAGTAAAAACGAAGAGGGTGAGGATAGTTTACAGTTGCTAATGTATAACTTATTAGTCCATAATTGTCAAAAAAGAAAAGTAGAGGGAGCGTGGTATTGGTACCTGGACAGAAATGATAGGTTAACTAAAAAAGAATTGCCGGATTTAAAAGAGTCGGAGGAAAAGATTTTAAAAATTGCCAGGAAATTAAAATTGGCCAGACAATTAGAAGTATTTAACTGTCCGAATGGGGATAAGGGTTGCCGGGCTTGCCGGCCATACGAGATGGTGTTAAAAGGTGAAGCAGAGTTTGTCGGTAACGATGAGTACCGGGCTGATGTCTTTGTATTGAGCAAAACGACAAAAACGGAAGAGGAAGCCAGAGTGTTGTAATATAAACATACATGGCGAAAAATGATGAACCAAAGAGCTGGCTGTCAAGTGAAGATTTGTTTGGCAAAGAGATGGAAGACAAGTTTGTCGTAGCTTTAGGGAAACTAGGTGTACCCGAAGTATTGAGGCAATTAAAGGATAACGACACCAGAGAAAAAAAATCTTTTGCTATTTCCCGGGCGACAGAAGAGGAAGATAAGGATGGGATTGACTTCTGGTTTTATGTACCAAGAGATAAAAACTGGTTTCCAATTGATTTGACAACCACCAATAACCCAGATAAATTAAGTACAAAAAAAGCAAAAGAGAGAAGAACTGGGGTTAAAATATTACGTTTAGATCAAAAAACAATTGATCTTGCCAGTAAAGGTGGGGAAAATTATTTGGAACAAATCAGTCTGGCAGTAGGGGCCTTATTCGCAAAAGAAGGTTGAATTTGATATAATTAGATATGATAAATGAGGGAATCAGGTGGGGCCGGAAATTTGGTTATGGAACTTTTTTAGGGAATAAAGGTGAAAAATATTTTCAAGAAGATATTGAGAAAAGAGTCAGAAAAATGGCTTGGTCTCATGCTTGCCCGGTAGTCGAAAAAGTAGTTAAAGAATATGGACCTGAATGGACAGAAAAAAGGTATGCCGAGTGTAATTTGTTTTTTGGATTAATAACGGATGAAGCAGCCGGGTGTAATTTTCCTCTTTATTTTAATCTACTCCAACCGGTTGATAGGTTGCCGGAAGAGACTGCTGACCCAAATATTAATAAAAAAAATGTACCATTAACTTTTTGGAGACAAATGTCACCACTGAGTACACCTTGGGGTTATGCTTTACCAAGAGTATTAATTGAACAATTCGGTCGGGGTGAAAATAATAAAGATCGAACAGCAGAAAGAATAACGAAAGGATTACAAATTCTGGAAGATGAGGTTAGAATAGATA
>JAPLYY010000007.1 GCA_026395315.1 Candidatus Shapirobacteria bacterium
TTCCCCTAAATGTTGATAATAGATATTCTCTAGTCATATCCGTTAAAACTTCTGGATTATCACCAAAACTAGTTGAGAATGATTTTACTATTGGTTCTAATAAATAGTCAGAAAACTTGTGATCGAAATAGACACTTCTTAATGTGTAAGCATACCTCGCATCTTCAGGGTCACTTGACTGAGTATCGATTCTTCTAACACAATCAACAGGTAGTCCATTTTGTCGTCTGATTTCAGAATCTAGATAAAACGAGTGCAGATCTCTAAACGCGATTCTATCTACATCTCCATTTGCATCCGGGATAATCAATAAATTTTGAGCGTTATAGTCAGAGACAATACCCACTTTTGTTGATAAAAATGTATAACAATCAACCACTGGTTGCAGAAAATTTTCAAAGACATAATCTCTCGCTTTGTCGACATTTCTTCCAACTTTTGATTCTACCCATTGTTTTAATAATGGTGGATTGTTAGGTCTCTTTCGATCAACAGAAAACAAACTAAACCAAGGAACCCGAGGAACGATTTCCGTTTCAGATTGGTTTCTGGTGTTAAAATCTCTCACCACAAAACCAAAACTTTCTTCACCTATGCGAGAAACAAGTCCGAGGGATTCAGGAAAAAAATCAAAGCGTTGGTTCTTAATCCCTTTTTCACTAAGTCTGTCTAGATCTTCCGATGAATAAATACTTTCAACAACTTTTTCCCTCCCCATTTTCCTAACTATTCTCCCAAGCATTCCATCGTAATGGAGTTTTATATAAACAGGGTTATCAAGGTCATTTCGACAAACAGTCCGTCCACTTGATGTTGGGAACACCTGAAATCCAATATCTTTCTTCCCAGTTCTCAATTTATTGGCCATATCTGGATGAAGAAAAAATTTTAGATCACATCGCTGCTCATTCAAACCTATTGTTACCTTAGCAACAGTACTTGGTCTGTTCCCTATTACTTCGCATTTATCGAAAGGTATTAAAACAAATGGAAGAGGGAAACAAGAAATGCCTTCAATTGGGGAGTATAATTTACTTACAGTTCTATGCTCACCGCTTGGAGAGCCGTCGTTTACTTGTCTTTCTAAGTACTGGTAAGATTGTAGGATGCTGGCAGGTTGTCTGCATAGCGCCTCTTCTAATCTCATAGAGAAATATTATAACATATTCGTAAAGATACATGAAAACTACACACCTGATACACAATGATACAGTTTACTTTATGTCACCTTCTATGGCGCCTCAGGAAAAGCACCTTCCGACTATTGAAAAAAGTAAAAACATGTTAAACCAATTGGGATTAAACGTATTTGAATCTAAAGTAAGGCAAAATTACTATATGGGAGGAACAATATCAGAAAGGATAGAGCAGTTTAACGAATTTTTGGATGGCAATTATAAGATGGCAACTCCTGTAGTTGGCGGTAAAAGTTGTAATCAATTACTAGAGAAACTTCCGTACGATAAAATTAGAAACTCTGAAAAAATATTTTTAGGGTTGAGTGATTTCACCTCCATACTACTTGCGATATATTCCCAGACAGGTCTTACCACTTATCACTTTAGTGATCCAGCAGGTGGAATGGGTAATAATCCCGAGTGGAGTTCTAAACAGCTCGAAATACTATTAAAACCAGATGCTAAATATGATATTACATTTTCAAAATCATTGTCACATACCATTAACCCAGGTTCTTCTGATGGAATATTGTTAGGCGGAAATCTATCTGCTATTTGTAGATTGGTGGGTACGAAGTACTGTCCTGACTTCAAAGGTGCAATTTTATTTTTAGAGGCGTGCAACACCAGTGTCGGGGAGGTAGATGCAAATATAGGACAACTAAAACAAGCCGGTATATTGGATAATATTAATGGATTGATTTTAGGTTCTTTTTTTCAGGCAGATAAGGAAATTGAAGAAATGAAGTATTCTTTTGCACAGATACTAGATAATTGGGATTTTAACAAGAAAATACCAACTCTAAAGACAACTATGTTTGGCCATTTTACCGACAACGTACTATTGCCAGAAGGCTTAAAAGTAGAGTTTAATTCTATTGACGGGACGATAAAAGGTCTTGAACCACTTTTCAAAGATTAGGATTGGAGGCTCTTAGATCCTCTTCTTTATCTGCTGTTTTTACTTTCTCTCCAACTTCCTTAGAAACCTTCTGATATTTGGCCCAAGCCTCTTTTGCGGCCGCTGCGATTTGTTCGGTCGTTTTATTTTCAGTAGATATTAGGAATGCGAGTTTCTTCATAAGTTGTTGGCTATTTCATTTATTTTGAATTAACTTATTGTTCAACTTTTTTGGTAGATCATGATGATAAATAACTTTATCTAATCCTAATTTCATTCCTCTTCCAGCTAATGCCTTATGAATTTTAAGATCAAGCTCCTCTCTGTATTTACTAGTGTTGGCACTATCAAAGTCAGCAATTAACTCGGGTGACTCTTTTTTCAAATACTCATAAAGTCTATCTTTGATCTTTGTACTTAAATTTATGTGTTCAAACCAAACCTCTTTAACTCCAGCTTCTTGGAGCTTATCAATCAACTCATTAATATCTTTTTCATTCTTAACAAAACTGGGGAGAATTGGGCCAACAAAGACATAGGTTGGAACGCCAGAATCATGGAGTTGCTTAAGAGCTTTAATCCTTTCTGAAACTGGTGGGGCCAAAACTTCAATAAATCTAGAAACTTTATCGTCTAGAGTCGTGACAGTGAAACCAACGGAAACATTTTTGAGTTTTTGGAGCACATCAATGTCTTTGGTGACCAAAGGTGATTTAGTTTGGATTCCAATATTACCTTCATAACCAAAATCGGCCAATACTTGGAGACATTGACGAGTAAGGTTGTATTTAGCTTCTAGACCAGTATAAGGATCTGTAACAGAACTAAAAAAGATGGTTCCAAAATCTCTTGACTTGAACTTATTACCGATTTTCACGAGTTCTTTTTTAAGTAACTCAGGTGCATTAATTTTTACATCAAGATAGCTACCCCACTCTTCATCTGGATGTTTCCACCTGGCAATTTGAGCAGCATAACAATACATACAAGCAAACTGACAACCATTGTAAGGATTAATCACCCAATCAGAACCAGGCAAGCCAGATTTGGTCAATATTGATTTAGCCTCAATCTCGTTAACTTTTAATAACATAGGTCTATTTTACCTCTAACCTGAGTCAACTATCACTTTGTGGTAGACACCTCTTGTTTTTAATTTTGTTTTTTCAACCCATTTTTTCAAAAGAAGTTGAGAATGAGAAAGTAAAAAACGATAGCAGGTGATCGCGGTGGTTTTATTTAGGAAATCGACAAATTCCTCTTTTGCCTCATATATATCCGCAACATTGGGATTATGTGTTTGAGACAAATAAACGGCCACTTGGGGAGTCAGTACGCAAAATGTTTCACAACCAGGAGCAAACAAACCGATGGAGTTACCATAAAAGTCATCGGTAGGATTGATGTTTGCGGTATAGGCTGGCTTGTCCGAGGTAATGAATGCTTTTTTTGGTGGCGCAATTAATATCTTCCATTCCATTTGGACAATATACCTATAACTGTCAAAAATTAGTTTCACCATCATAGACAAGGAATGTTCCTTGGGTACAATCAAATCATAATCTTTCTTAATGAAAACTTGGCGGGTCTTTTCTTTCCCTTTTGAGTCTTTAGGAATTTTGCCAGTGCGGATTAGTTCATCCCACACATGATCGTGATACTCCTTGTTGGTGTGGATCATACTCATGACTTCTTTTGCTAAAAGTTCGTAACTCTTTTTGTTGTTTTCGATAAATTCGGGAGTTCTAAGATATGTTGCCGTAACAAATAATGCCAGATCACTTTTCTCTTTGGGAGTTAATGTTTTTTTATCGGTATTTATTGACCTGATAACAGTTGCCGCATTTCCTTCAATCTGGGTAAACAATTTTTCAATCTCGTCGCTCTTATTGCCGTCTTTGTCCATAAATGTGTAGAAAGCTTTGTCGCCAGTTGTTGAAATTATTGGTTGAAGTCGATACTCATTATTCTTTCTGTCGTAAACCCACAATTTGCCGTTTTCAGAGAAATATTCCAATAAAAACTTAGGGACATAATGGTGGAAACTTTTGATCTGATCGTTTGGCATTTTTTGGCTGTTTTATGAATGTATGTTTTACTTTAGCCAATTTTATCACTAGCCATGGGTGTATTATTTTGTTATGAATCAAACCATTGTCACCACCACCGATCTAAATGATAAAAAGTGCGAAATTTTAGAAATAGTCTTTGCTTACGGTAGTTCTAGTGGTGGTATGTTCAAAACTGCCAACCCTCTTGAGGCTTATCCAAAAGTCAGGGATCAACTTGCTGAAGCGGGAACAAAAATAGGTGCGGACGCTGTAATCGGTGCTCACTTTGATTATCGAGTTGCATCAAAACAAGGATGCGGTGGTGATACCCAAGCCTTTGAGGTGTTTGCTTACGGTACCGCTGTAAAGTTCAAGTAATGTTTCGGAAGTTTTTTGTTTCTCTTATTGTTTTGTACCAAAATAATTATCCTAACAGGTGGAAACGGTACTGTCATTTTTATCCGTCATGTTCGGAATATACAAAACTAGCAATTGAAAAATATGGAGTGGTCAATGGTCTTTCAAGAGGAATTAACAGAATCAAACGGTGTAAACCGCCAGTATTAAAATGGGAAGATTGGCCTTAGAACAATTCTTTGATATTTACTCCTAAGACATCCGCGATCTTTTGAAGTGACTTTAGGCTCGGCCTTCTCCTTCCTGTCTCTATTAATCCTATAAATGTAGTACTTAGTCTTGTTTTGACAGCTAATTCCTCTTGAGTGAAGTGCGCTTTCTTCCTGACACGTTGTAGCCTTCTCCCGAATACCAAGTCATTATTCGTAACCTTTCTGTCTTCCATTATCAAACATTACCAATCCTTTGGGTTAAAAAAAATTAACCACTGGTTATGATTTGAACTAGAAAAGTGGTATATTTCATTAACCGCTAGTTAGACATCAAAACATGAAACAAAAAACTGATTACAAATGGTTATTGGCTATTGTAGCCGTGCTTGTTCTTGCTATAGTGTTCGCCGATCCAATCAAAAACTTTGTTCAATTTCAAATTAAGATGCAATCCCTCCGAACTTTATATATCCAATTAGCTTCTGCTTTTGATCAAAAACGATGGTCAGACTACTATGATTTGTCACTTCAATCAGCCAAAAGATATGTTAGTCGAGATCAGTTTGCAAATTATATGACCAATCATTCTGCATATTCGAGTAAAAGTACAATCAACAACACTAATATTACAGAAAACACAGGTACTGTAAGTAGCACTATTGTGCTTTGTTTATCTTTGGATTGTTCTGGCGGTAATAAAAAGGTTGAAACACTAGAGAAAACTTATATATATGAAAATGGTAAATGGAAAACACCACCTGAAAACGAACCTAGCGAAAAAGCTCTTAACAATGCTGAAATAGCATTCACCAATAATTCAAAGGAAAAGATTAACGATGGTATACAAACTTGGAGTAGATACGGTGTCAGTAGTTTGAACTATGCAATTCATAACTACGCTCTATATTTGGATCAAAATCCAGAAGAACTTACAAAACTAGCCAACTACAACGAGCAATATAAGAAAAAGAAGACAGTAATAAGACAAATTCCACTACCGGAATATAATCCACCACGACTTCAAATCAAACAACCCCAACAAACAAACTGTTATCCTAATGGAGTTGGAGGATTTAATTGTACGACCTACTAAATGAAAAAAGTTTATGTCGTCTTAATAGTATTAATAGCATTGGCATTAGTGAGACTAGTTTTTGTTAGTAATAGTCAAAATAATACCGGTAATAGCGCGATTGTGGCTCCATCAGGGACCCCAGGATCGACGTTAAATTGCTCGATGGAGTTAAGTGACAGCTATTCAAAAAATAATACGTCGATTGATAAATATTTAGTCAAAAAAAGTCAGTTGACCTGGAAGGGCCAGACTTACAACGCCTCAATTTTTAATTGTCCCGACGAACAACAGTCTTACGTGAAAGTTTATTTACTAAGCAAAACAATTAACTCAGGTGACAAGAAAATACTGTTTACAATGGAAGATGAAACTTTCAACGACTCAGCCATCAGGGATATTAACGCGGACGGGTTAGGGGAACTTATTGTCGAACATTCCAATGGAGGAAATTGTTGGTTGTGTTCGGGAAGTTCGATTTTTTCAATTATTGGTGATAATGTCACTGACCTTCTTAAAGACTTACCGATGCCAGAAGGTGGAAAAAACTCTAATGTTCAAATAGTTGGGGGAATAGACAAAAACGGTACAGAAGAAATATTTTATGTCGATGATTCTTGGGAATTGGCGGATGGATTTTTCAAATCGAACGCACCCCGCCATCAGGTTTTATTAACTTGGGACGAAGGTGAATATAAAATCGGCGGTGCTTACTTCTCAACCTATTACCTTAACCAAATTTCAAAAAGAAACAAAGAGTTTGAAGCACTTACGAAAAGTAAAACCCCAGACCTTCATGAAGCCATTAGTTTGTCCATTGAGTCGTACTTAGATTATCAGGAAATCGAACAATCCGACTTGGGTTTTGACACGTTTACGAGACAAATAGACAATCTCCCAAAGACAATAAAAATAAGCGAAGAGGATAAAGTGTGGATAGAAGAAATCAAGAACAGGATTGAGCAGGAATATAAAAACTCAAAACCCACTCCGACCATACGTATGGGGTTCCCATAATAAATCGACTACCCCCCCCCACAATTATTGATAAACGGCTTTGACTAACGATTCTTTCTATCTACTAACAAGGTAGCACCCACTTTTCACTGCGCCATTATAAATGGAAAGCTCCGTTGAATATTGTTATTTTAATGAACTATTTAATTGTTCAATAAGCATTTAATAAACGGTATAAAGCGATAAAAAAGTAATTAAATTAATGTTAGATTACAGCTTTTTCGCTATTTTTTATCATTTATTTGCTGTTTCTTGAGGTTTTGTTGATCCCCCTAATTTTTTTGTAATATCAGTGGCGGGCGTGAGTTTTTGAGACATGTGGGCGTCAAGGATAATCCCTGTAGCTAATTCTGGTCTCCATACCGACCACCCTCCGATCATGGCAGACTTAATGGCGTCATTAAAATAGTTATTATTATTGAGATATAATCTGTTCACATGGAAAATAATGACCAGATAATTAAAAGAATCGACACTTTATACGAAGGTTTACTTTCAGCGGGTGACATAAAAATATATCTTATGTTTCTTGATAAGTATCTCTACTATATTAACAAATTACCTGAATTATCAAAACGAATTTTGTCTTATAGTTCCGAAAAAAATAAGTATTATGATGAAATCAAAAAGACCGATATAAATTTATCGACGGAAGTTGATCGGGAGGTCTTAAGAATATCTTCCAATGTATCCGTTAACCCAAAACAAATTGACAAAACAATATTGACTGATTGGGGAGATCAAACAGATGATATCCCTCGGGATGGTAAAAGTATTCTTGAGTTCTATAAAAAACTTGAAAAAGGATCTGGAATATCCAGATATCTTGTTCTTGAGGAATTTGTTGAGTATATCAATTCAAACAATGAAGAAATCTATTCATTTGCTTGTGGGTTTGATAATCTGTCGATTGGTGAAAAATGTCAAGATAGTTATCATAAATGGATTAAAAAGTATTACGACCTAAATCCTGTTGGACAAATTTGGTGGAGTTACCTGCATATATTAGCTGAAAAAAGAAAAGTACCAACAAAGATAGATTTTCTAAGACTTAAGAAATTTGTATCCGCTCTACACAATGACATCAAGCAGCTATTAATCGTAGGAGATGATTGGAATAAGGAAATAATACTGTTAAAGCCTGATGATATCCGTGAAATTGGAGAAAATGACTTAGGAGGTTATGAAATAGAAATTGGAAACAAATGTCTCAATTTTGAAGATATCACTGGATACAGTTGCCGGGGCTTTCGATATTTCTTGCAAAATTATAATAAAATGATTAAAAATAAAGAAATTGTTGATTATGTTAATGATCCGAAACTCACTGAAATAAATAAACTAATAACTAGTCTAAGAGATAAATTTAATGATAATGGACTCGGGATGAGAATTGAACTAAAACCTGGATTCAAAGACTCTGAACGTGGTTACAAGATGATAATAAATCCTAAAAAAACAGTTGACTTGTAGTAACTTGCTTTTGATTTAGATTAAATTTAGATTCAAATTTTGTTTTAATTTGCCTTTGGACTTGTAGAAAATACCACCTTCATAATGAGGCTATATGAAAAATAGCTTCATCAAATTCAACCGCAATTCCTCAGAGTATTTCAGAATCATCGAAGAACGACCGACCGCCTTCACTCTTTTAAGCTTAATCGCCAATCGAGCCAGAAGAACCAACGAGAAAGACCTAAGTATCGAGCTAGAAATTGGTGAGGCACTTATTGGCGACTACTTCTCTTACAATGTCACTGAATCAGTCTATCGAACCGACGTTAAATTTCTCGTCAAACACGGTTTTATAGTAAAGACCAGAACCAACAGAAGGGGTACAGTAGTAAAGCTCGTAAACACCGACATATTTGATATATGTCCCCAAATATTTGACCAGGAACTAACGACTAACAAGAGAATAAATTACACCAGAGAAATTAAATACACTCAAGACAATATCACCGGCGATATATCACCAGGAAGTTTAATAGCTCAAGAGATAGATAGCAAAGATAGTAATGGAGGTAAGGAATGACGTCGGAAAAATTAAAAGAACTAAGAGATAACAATAAGATTGTTGTTGTCGCCGACAAACTCGGACTTATAAAACGACAGATCAATTTAGACACCCAGACTACTTGTTGTATTCATTGCCCAAATACTAGCAAGCATTCTAACGGAGATCATGAGCCTTCACTGGCATTGCTCCCAAGGGTAAATAGATTTAAGTGCTATGGGCCAGCATGTGGCGAAAAAGGCGACGTAATTAATCTTGTCCAGATAACATTGGGTCTTAGTTTTCAAGAAGCGATCAAGTGGCTAGATCCAAATGCGGAGTTAATTTCGCCTAACCATCAAGTGGCAAAAAACTACTTGAAAGAGAAAGGATTTACCCAAGAAACTATAGATAAATTCAGGGTTTGGATAGGCAAAACACGTCATGAAGATGTTGAGTACGAATGTATCTATTTTCCTATACCAACAGGTAAAAAATATCGCTTGTTTGGTTGTCCAGAACACAAATATAAAAACGGTGTCGGAGCAGGCGCCAGCATATTCAAAACTATTGATAACCCATCAGATGATTTAATTATTTTTTGCGAAGGAGAAATCGACGCGATGATAGGGTGGCAATTCACCAAGTACCCATTTTGGACTTCAACTGGTGGAGCAGGTACGTTTGAAGAAAGCTGGGTTACCGAGTTTAAGAGATTCAATCAAATTGTCATTGCATTTGATAATGACGAAGCTGGAAAAATAGGGTCAGGAAACGCGATCAAAACATTAATCGACGGAGGAATAGACAAAAACAAAATCGTTCAAATTGAGGTTTTGGAAATGTGGGGGAAAGATTGGTGCGACTTTTTTGCCAAAGGTTTTACAAAAAAAGACTTCGACGAAGTGGTTACTGATGCCAAAAACACACAGGAGGACTTGCCAATGAAATGTAACTGACCCGTCCTGTTAAATTTATAAATTAAAAATAAAAGTGAAAAACAAAAAATACTATATCTATTATGGAATCAGTTCAACCGAAAAATACAACGAAACTGAAACCATATTTCTTCAACAAAAGTTACTTGATGAATATGTCTGGGAAAACAACCTAAATGTAATTAGAGAATACGAAGATTCAGACGAGTCTGGAGAAAATCGTACCGAGTGGGACGCGATGATGCGATCTATTGAGTCCAAAAAGGCTAACTGCATTATTGTTTATGACGAATCAATTTTGTCAACGGATTTTCAGTCAGCAAACTATTTAATTAGCTTGCTAGATATTGGTGTCATCAAAGAAATTAGATCGATAACGACAACTTACGGTAATGACCCAGCTTCCAAACTCTTATTAACGATCAAATTGGGGTTAATTAATTTTGATCGATACGATGGCAATCAAATTAACAGAAAGAGAATAGTACTTAATAATTTTATCAACAAAAAATAATATGACTACGAATAAATATTTTATCTACTGCCGAAGCGCAGTTATAACTCATGACAGAACTTCTTCGATTAAACTACAAGAGGAAGCTTTGGTTAATTACGCCAACTTAAAGGAGTTAATAGTCGCCGGTGTTTTCTCAGACATTGGGTCTAGTAAAGCTGGACTCAGAAAAATGCTGAACGCTATAAAAAGGAAAAAGGCGAATTGCATACTCACCACGGATATTTCCAGAATATCGAGAGATATTAAATTCTTCAAAGAAATCACATCGGCATTCTACGATGGAAAAATTGAAGAAATCCGGATACCACCAAACGTATTAAGAAATGACGCCGAATCAAGAATGACACTTTGTATTATGTCGGATTTTTGCAACTCAGCAAGAAAAAATATAAGCGACCGGATTAAAAGAGGTATTGCCGCCAAAAAGTTAAGAGATACGGCAAAACCACCACAAAACTAATCCATTAAAGATATATCCAAATTAATTAACCATTCACTGCTAGAAAAGTGGAAAAAGAAATCACAAAAATCACAAAAACTATTGCCACCTCTAGCAGGGATGTGTCTGCCAGTCTAAACGTGAAGGCGGAATTGAGTTGGCTGAATAACGACTTGGAGTCGGAGGTGCTTAGCAACTTCCAACCATTATATGGCCACAAATTAACTAGAGTCGAAATTGAAAATATCGCCGATACTCTCGCCAACACAGCTGAATTATGGATTAAATTCAATTGGAGGATTACTCATGTCTAACAACTTAAAATACCGGTAACACCCGGCAATAAACCACCATAGAGTGGTATTATAATGTTGAAATCAACAATTTGAGATAGAAATCAATAATTATTAATAAGGAAACTAAATTTCTATCTAGTTGACTTCATAGAATGATCTTTTTTCTGGTAATTACCAATATATAATTAAACATCAATATGAAAAATACAAATATAAATAATGAATTGAAATACTGTCAATATTGTCGCAAGTCATCTGAGGACAAAGAAAAACAGGCGGCTTCGATTCCCGATCAAGTATCCGAATGCGAAAAAGCCACTTTAAGCAACACTCTTAATGTGAAAATGAAGTTGTCCGAAGCCCGATCAGCTTATAAACCTCACAACCGCCCCGAATTTGACCGCATGATTGAAGCTATTCGCCAAAAGAAGATAAACGCTATCCTGGTATGGCACCCTAACCGCCTCTGCCGTAATCCTGAGGAAGGTGGAATGCTAGTCCAAATGCTTCAAGATGGATTAATAAAAGAAATTCGTACTACCGCAGGTGATGTTTACACCCAGGACAGCGATCACCTAATCCTCCAAATTCATTTCGGAATGGCGAACCAATATTCTAGAGATATTAGTCGTAATGTCCGCCGTGGACTCGTTTACAAAGCCGAGAGAGGTGAATATACCAAGCCCGCTCCCTTAGGTTACGAAGGCTATGGTGACGTTAAAAGTCGCCTTATTCGCCCCAATTCTTTTGAAGCTCCATTGATTGTTGAAGCTTATGAGCTTGCCAAAACCAGGCGCTATTCTTTAGCCAATATTCGGGATTACCTAAAATCAAAAAATCTCAAAACAAAGAGAGGGAAGGAAGTCAGTAAGAGTCACCTATATCGCATTCTCAATCATTAGTAAACCGACCTTTGATGAAGTCCAAATCGCTTTAGGAGTCAGATCAAAGCCTAAAAAAATAATTTGGGATTCGGCTTACAATGGCTTATTCTTTTGTCCAGACTGTGGCTGTGCTGTCACCACCGTTAATAAAAAGAAATTGGTAAAAAAGACAGGCAAATACGAGATTTATACTTACCTCGTTTGTACTCACCGAAAAGGTAATTGTCATCAAAAACCAATATCATCTGATAACTTTGATAATCAAATAATGACCAAAGTCGGGCCACTCAAACTTACCCAAGAGAAATGGGAATTAGCACTAAAACTCTTTCGGGCTAAAAACATTAGTCAGAATCAAACTCAATCGAAATTTTTGGATAATCTTCACTCCCAATTAAAATCTCACCAAGAGAAATTAAACCGCCTAATTAACATGAGGGCGGGAGATGAGATAACGGCTGAAGAGTTTAAGGACCAAAAACAATTCCTTCTTGACGAACA
>JAPLYY010000096.1 GCA_026395315.1 Candidatus Shapirobacteria bacterium
GGCATTAAAGCAGGTTGGGAGTTGAACTTGATTTCGATAGGAAATAGTTCTTCGGATAATATTTTGTCTTTAGATAAAATCAGGCGGACAATTTGGGAATGGGAAGTGGCGTAGGACCAAGACTGATCAAAAATAAAATTACCGAGGGAATAAAAAATATATTTATCTTTATAAATTTCGAGAGGTTGGTAAACGTGGGGATGTTGGCCGTGGATAATATCAGCACCGGCATCAACCATCTGGTGGGCTAAATCAATGCGCCAAAGTTCCGGGTTTGGTAAATATTCATTTCCCCAATGAACGGAGACAATGAGCCAATCGACTTGGGGTGCATAAGTTTTTATTTTATTTATGACTTCGGTTTTATCTAATTTAGGATTGGTAATAAAGTCAAAACCCAAAAAACCAAAAGAAATACCGTTGACTTTTTTGACTAAGAAATTATTATAAAAACTATTTTCGGGTAAATATTTTTGAGTTTGAGCTAAACCTGACTGACCGTAATTTAAGATATGGTTATTGTTGAGATTGAGAATGAATGGGGAGAGTTGAGGAATAAATCTAGTGTCACCACAAAAGATAAAAGTTCCGGTATAACCCGGCGGGCAATCGGCAATAACCGGACTTTCAAGATTAGCCAGAGTAAAATCATTTTGAAGTAACCAGGGTGAAATTTTTTGAAAACTCCAAGAAAAATCATTTTTAGACCTAGCGGTGGAAGTGATGTGACGGCCAAGACCAAGGTCACCGACCAAACCGACGGTAACTATCTGAGTTGGAGTCGGAATTATAACAGGAGTAATTACGTGACTTAAAGGCGAAACTAAACCAGTAACGCTAAACAGAGAAATAACGAAACTGATCAAGGCCTTCATGATTTAGTATACTTTAGAATATGAAACGGTTTTTAGGGGTGATGTTGATCGGGATTATTTTAAGCGGCTGCACTATACTGCCGCAAAAAGCCGGTATCGAAATCATGAGCTACCCGGCAGCTAAGGTGTTAATTGATGGTAAAGAAGCCGGAATGACGCCGTATAAAAATAATACGATGAAACCGGGGGAAGTCGAGATTAATCTGGTAACAAACGATGCTAAATGGACCAAAAAGATCGAGCTGCCCAACGGAGTTAATACAGTAATTGACCGAGAAATTGGCAAAACAATGGAAGAAAATAGCGGTTATTTGTTAACATTGGAATCGACCGGAGATAAAAATAAGGCAGGAGCAATGATAAATTCAATTCCGGATATGGCGTCAGTAAATATTGACGGAGATATTGTGGGACAAACTCCATTAAGATTGGCAGATATCGGTGAAGGGGAAAAACAAATTGCTATATCGCTACCTCGGCACAAAACAATTACGGTGTTGGTAAGAGCGATAAAAGGATACCAAATAGTTATCGAGAGCGACTTAAAAGAGGAGACTCCGGTGGTACTAGAGACAACACCAACTCCTGACCAAAAAACTGTGCAGGTGATAATCAAGTCAACTGAAACTGGTTGGCTAAGAGTTAGAGGACAACCAAATGCCCAATCGGCTGAAGTGGCCAGGGTGAACCCGGGAACAAAATATAATTTAGTAGATGAGAAAGATGGTTACTACGAAATAGATCTGGGAGCGGGAAAAAGCGGCTGGATATCGACTAAATACGCCGAGAAACTTTGAGAACAAAACTAATAAAGAGAATGACGATACCTAAGAAAAAATAAAATTTTTGCTGGCTATTAAGAAAGAGAGAAATCATGCCGAGAAATAAGCTAAGACCCCAGTAGAAAAGGGCAATTTTGGGCCGGGACCAGCCAATTTTAAGCAACTGATGATGAAGGTGATCCGGACCGCCGGTGAGGGGGAAACGACCACTGGTAATTCTCTTAAATAAGACGAAAATGGCGTCGATAATGGGAATGCCCAACAATAAAACCAAGGTAGCTAATTTAGCACCGGAAAGTAGGGATAAAACAGCCAGAAAAAATCCAGCTAAGCTTTTACCACTGTAACCGGTCATAATTGTTTGAGGAAAAAAATTAAAAGGTAAAAACCCTAAATAGGCTCCGGCAACAGCGGCGGAAAAGAAAATAACCGGCCATTGAGTAGTGTCGGCAGAAAAACGAAAACCAAGAATACCGATAAAAATGGCACTAATGGCCACAAAACCGGGTAACTGGCCGTCAATACCGGAAGACCAACCGACAATATTCATACACCAAATAATCCATATTATTGCCAGAATATCGGAAATAATCCAAATTGAATGATTACCAAAGAAGTTAAAATTTATTTTTAAAAAAGAGAGATCAATTATCCCGCCGAAAGGATTACTGATGTAGGCAATACCAATGCCGGAAGCAACCACAATCAAGGCAGCTAGTAAATTAGTGAAAAGGCGGATGGAAGGACGAATGTCTTTTAGATCATCAATAATGCCGACAAATAAGGTGACAAATGCGGCTAAAATGATGCCAGCAAGATGTTTATCAAAGGAGAGAAATACTAGGCTGCTGGCCAGAACCGAAATAAAAATGGGAATTCCCCCACCCCGGGGAACAGAAAAAAGAGCAGTAGCATTGTGAGTTTTTTGCTGTTTTTGGAGAGGGTTTTCAACTAAACCATGCTTGGTTAAATAATTTCGAACAAGAGGGGTGACCAGGAAAGAAATAGTGGCGGAAATAAAAATGGAAAGAATAAAA
>JAPLYY010000083.1:0-4273 GCA_026395315.1 Candidatus Shapirobacteria bacterium
TTACCAAATCACTTTCAATGATTTTCTTTTGGGCTTCAGTGTATGCTCCTCCGGCTCCAATTTTAAATTCGGGTGGCGGTAGTGTACCACTTGGTACTTTTGTTTCAATCACTTCCGTTAGAGCTGATGTTGCCGTTTCACCATTTCCATTTCCCTGATCACTTGTTGGTTCCGTCGCGGTTGCTTCATTTGAATTTTTCTTTATTATCTCGGCACAAGCCGCCACACCACCAACAGCTAACATAGCCGTTCCGGCAACCACAGTTGTGACTACCTTTCTCCGATCTTTTTGTTCTTTTGGACTTAAATTCTGTGGTTTAACCAGCCATCTTAAGGATTCTACTAATTTACTCATATCCATATAATGGTCATCACCAATTGACAACCTATAATATTATAAGGTATTCTATCAAATCCGCCTTATTTGTCAATATACCCCATCCCATAGTAAAACATACACACCAAATACACATCCACCCAAACCTGTCTTCATCCCAAAAATCAAGTGGGTAAAAGGGGATCAAGTCAAATTTCAAAGCCCGACTTTAATTTCACTTTCTTCTATCTGACCTATCAATGATAGATACCAGTTTTTATCGGTAAAATACTTATTGGCTACTCTGACGATTGCTTCGTTTGATATTTTTGATACTCTTTCACATTTTTCTTTCGGAGTTAACACCTTTTCGGAATTAAACATTTTCTGATAACCAAACCAATTAGCCAGATCATCAGATTTTTCATTATTTAAAATTAAACTACCACTCAAAAAACCTTTCGCCCTGTCTATCTCTATCTGATTCAAATTTCCGTCTTTTATCAATTTCAATTGATTATTTATCAATTGAATAATTTTATTCAGATTATTTTTGTCACAAGTAAATAAATTCATTAAATAGCCTGTATCCGAAAGGTTCCGGTTATAACATTCAATGCTATAAGTTAAACCTGTCTGAAATATTTCCCGTCTTAGCAAACTGCCCCAACCGCCTGCTAAAATATTCTCAATAACTTCCAGCACTATTACATCATCATCAGCCATTCTCGTCGTTAAAAACCCATAAGCAACAGTCATCCCTTCAGTATCTTGATAACAAACGTTAATCGGCTTTTCTCTTTTAACTACTACTGGCAGGATTGCTCTTGGGGAACTTCTATCAAATTTAACTAAATTTTTATTCAGCAAATCAGTCAAATCTCCGCCCGAAACATCACCGCAAACCACTAATTCAGTATCACTGGCTAAATAATTATTTTTAAAATGATTGACCACATCTATCCTCGTAAAACTTTCCATTATATTACTATCACCTATAAAAGACCTTCCTAACGGTGTCCCTTGCCAAACATTTTCTGCCCAAATCTCCCAAATATTAGAATCAGGATTATCTATCAATAATCTCAACTCATCCTTTACAATTTCCTTTTCTGTTTTAACATCTTCATCGCGAAATAACGGATTCTGAATCTGTTCGGTTAAAACCCGAACCATTAACGGCCAACTGTCTTTCATTCCTCTCATCCAATATGAGTTTGTTTCCTGATACGAAAAAGCTCCCGTAATTATCCCTTCTTTTTCCAAAATCCTTGCCGTTTCATTCTTATCCCGGAATTTCCCTGATCCATCTAAAATTAAATGTTCCACAAAATGGGACAAACCTTCTTTTTTATTGGGGTCAAATCTGGGACCGGATCTGGACAAAGCTAAAAGAGTTAAAGACAAAGAATCAGGTAAATCAATAATAGTTAAATTAGAACCATTTTTTAACTTTTGTCTATTTATCTTCATGTTTACCTCTCCCGCCTATCGCTATTAAGTAAAGCACTTTTTCGGAAGTATATTGAACATCTAGTAAACGATTAATTTTATGATCAATAAAACCACCGATTGCACAGCCAGATAATTTTAACGCTTCACATACTAAGTATACATTCTGACATAAATGACCACATTCCATTAAAATATACCGGAAACCTCTTTCCTCATATTTTATTCTGGTTCTATCACAAATCCCTGTTATCAACATAACCACCGATGCTTTTTTAACGAATTTTTGTCCGGTCAAATAACCCATTCTTTTAGACAAATCTTCTTTCAATAGTAATTCCAACGCATGATCTTTTACATTATAGTGATACAAACCTTTTTCTATCGAACGTACATTATTTATCACCAGATATACTTCCAGAGGATACCGACCTCCACCGGAAGGATAAGCTCTTAGCGATTTATCCCAGCTATCACCCTTCTCCACTATTCCCGCTGAAAAATATATTAGATTTGATAATTTTTCTAAATTTAAATTGTCTTTGACAAAGATTCTTCTGGAACGTCGTTTTACAATTGCATCACCTAAATTTATCCTTAAACCTTCTGGCTTAGGTAAAAGTATTTTTTTCAATCTGGGATATGTTTTGTAATTTACTTTAATCCACGAGTCTGGAATCAATTGTTTGTCCGTTTCATTACCAAAGGAAAGTACTGATGTTTTCTTATAAAAAGAATCCGACATCTCAAAACTACCACCAACTTTGAGCAAATCTTTAATAATACTTTTTTTAATTAAACTCATACCATTTTATAAAAAAGGGTGGGGGATTTTATTTAATATTGAAGAACCTCCCAACCCCATTTTTTTTGGCACTTCAAATAACCTCTTACTTTCCCAATATGGATGAACATCATCCAGATACAACGGATGTAAATCCGGGATGATTACCTTCACCACTCTAAAACCATATTTTCTTATTTCCGGAGTCGTTACCTCAACAAAATAAACATCGTAGTTAAACAACTCTGTAAAAATCAATAACATCTTTTTTAATTTATTCGGTTTATATCTCGATTTGTATTTTTGTATTAATACTTTATTTTTATCGTTTTCAAAAAGAAATTGGCATTTTTTAATCATCTTTGGATCTGACCAATATATCCCTCTATTTACTAAATCGTTTAAGCTTTTACCTTGAACTTGTTTCATCATTTCACTCCTTATCCAGGGACGACCATGAAATGACTCTTTGGCTGCCCCAATTGCAGCGATCATGGGATCTAAATCTGCAGATAAACCAAATGACACTGCTGGTCCGATTCCTGTTCTGTCGACTATTACTCCCATCATTGCCGCCACTCCAAGATCAGTGGAAATATCAATTACTTTTAATTCCAAATTGTAACGCTCACACATTTTTTTCATTTTTTTTAATTCTTTATGACAATTTAAATCAATACTTTCTCTACTTAATTTGTTTAAATAGGTAATCATAAAAGCATCCCTTTCGATTATTTCGCACATACCTCGATAAACTGCTCCACCCAACGATGTACTGGCTGCCGCCCCGGTAGTAATTGGATCTCGAATGCAAACTTCATTCCCGAATTTATAGGGAACATAAACTAACTGTGCCGGAATCAAAATATTTTTACCGTCTCTAAGTGAAAAACCTTCTACCCAGTTCATTTTTGATTGCTCGTCATACCTATAATTCTTGAACTCTTTTCTCTTTAGCTGCTCTGCAGAAAAATTTCTCAATTTAAATATATCTATCGCTTCGTGTTTTACAGCTTTATAAGAAGCATTTGTAAATTTCTTTTCCCCATACAAACACAAGCAATATCTCTCAATCGATTCTCCCATAGCCTTCATTAAAGCAACTTTTGGGGTCAACGCCGTTCCACTACCAACACCGTCATCACTATCCCTTGGCTTTTTAATCAAACCATTTAAATCGACGTTATAACTGAAAAGTTTTGGTTCGTCATTGAAAAACCAGGATCGGTATACCCTTGCTCCAGATTCCTTTTTTATTAACACAAACCTACTTGCCAGATCAAGAGCAACCGAAAACCCCAATTCACCTCTCCACAAATCATCATTCAATCTCTGCATTTGTTTAAAACTTTAAAAATCAGCCACGCTTACAACTTTTACAGGTCGACTTACAAGTTGGGGAACTACATTTATTACAATTTCCACCACACTTGTTCTTCATTCTTATCTCTAAATCTTTCAAACCATCATTTCCAGCTACAAACTCTATAGTATCACTTAACGGAACAGTCTCAACAGATACATTAGTCATTCTTTTGCATTAAATTACTAACAACAGAATAATAGATCAACTGTACTCTATAGTCAATGTCCCTTCACCCTATAATAAAACTCACACATCCATTACAAGTGGGTAAAAGGGGATCAATCCTGTTTTTTATTGTCTCACCGTCACACTAGTTTGAAATGCCCGGCTAATACCAATCTCCACCGGACCACCA
>JAPLYY010000083.1:4292-7406 GCA_026395315.1 Candidatus Shapirobacteria bacterium
AAATTTAATATCCATTGACTGAACCCCTGTCCCAACAATATTACAGCTGACAAAATTACCACAACCGCTCACCACCACCGAACCGGTATTTAGTCCCAAATGACCATTAATCGCCGATACCGAAGCCACATCGGCACCTTCACTGCAAATCAACGCCGTACTATCACCCCCACCCATTTTGTCATTAAATGTTATCGAACTGCCTGGTCCCACCGGACAAACAATAGTTGCCGGGTCAGCGTTGATTAAATTATATTTAATTTTGTCCAATATCCTGTTGCCGTTGGTATCCAAATTCTGAATAATCGCCGTCCTGTTTTTGGCCCTGGTTGAATTAATCAATACCGTTGACATGGTAATTAAAATTATTCCCAGTACTCCCACCACCACCAACAATTCAATTAACGTAAAACCCTGCCTGCCGGCAGGCATGGCCTTTAAACCCCCTTCCCGACTTCGTCGGGATTCCCCCTTCAAAAAGGGGATTATTATAAAATTTTCATTGATTAATAATTTCATAATTTGTTTTACCCTCCATTTTGAAGGGAGGGTAGGGTGGGTTTTAATATTTTGTAAATAACCTGGTAAATACTGCCTTATCCGGGCTACTGCTCCACCCGATATTCAATACCATTTCATCACATCCGGTACAGCCACTAACCAAATTAAAAGCTACATTATAATTATAACCGGGATAAGCGGATAAAGTTAAATTTTTGTTCAATATTCCGGTCCAATAAGAAGAATTCCTGTCCCAAAACAAATCCGGGCTGGTATTCCTCACTCCGATAATTTGCTCCACCACTATTTCCGACATCTCCACTGCTTTTTTCCGGTCAAAACCCTTGGTTTTCGTTCCCAAAGCCGTGGTCATCAACGCCACCATTCCTGTCACCACCAGCGCCACGATTCCAATGGCCGCTACCACCTCTATCAAACTTTGCCCCGTCGTAGCTTTATGCGAAGTCGGGCTTTGCCCCTTATTTATATTTTTCATTTTTCCTCAATCACCCCGGAAACACTAATATCGATTTTCTTTTCATAAGTAGCATCCACATCCGAAACGACTCTAATTTCCACATCAGTGGCATCATCTCTTGTCACCGCCAATCTATGGGTAACGTCATAATACTTCAACAACTTTCCTTCGGGCACCGAAAAAATCAGATCGCCGTCATTAACTGCTGTCAGTGAGACATCTTTTATATCAATCTTCCTGGTAGTATAGGTATTAACAGTATCAACTACCCGCGTATTGTTTCCCGCCATTACTTTAAGTGTGGCAGTTCCGCCGACGCTTAAAGTTACTACTACATATTCCACCGGATCAGTATAACCCGCCGGTTTTTCCCGGGTCACGGCATAGTTCCGGGCCAAATTTACCACCTCGGCAATTTGGCTAGAAACTGCCTCCACTTTTTGCCGGGCATTAAAATTATTGGCCGCCACTGTACCCCCCACAATCAACATTATTCCGATACTAACCGCCACCAACAATTCAATTAGAGTGAAACCCTGCCTGCCAGCAGACAAGGCCTTCACGGATTTTTTACCTGGTAATTGATCCCTCCGACTGCCGCCATATTTGTCGATCCCAAATCTTCCATTGAAGTTCCGATAGTATAGGTATAATTCGTTGAATCATAAACATAATCATTCCCATTTTTTGGTTCTTTAGGCAGGGCACTCATGTAATTTGGTACCAAGGCTGAAGCAGTATTACCTACCGGCGCCGGATAAGTTGTTCCGATTTGTCTGGCCATTTCCAAAGCAATCCGGATTTTCTCCACATCCGCCACCCTTTTACTATCCCTGGCTTTACGATTGGTCACCCCGTAATTGATCATCCCCACCACCGTAATCACCGCAATAATCGTAATTACCACAAACAGTTCAATAAAAGTAAAGCCATTTCTTTTCATATTTATTGTTGACTTGTAACACACTGGCTGGTTCCGGTTCCAGTTACAAATGAAGCACATACTGGAGAAGTTGAATTTCCGGTTGCATTATCCAAACCCACACACACACAATACGTCGTCCCCAACTGATAAACATAGTCATCTCCGGTTTTTGGATCCTTTGGCCAAGCCAGCAAAACACCACCAGCTTCCGTAAATTGAGCTTTTGTTGGATAAGTATAACTATGCTGACTATAATAAACTTCGGCTGCTTTTTGAATATTGCCCATATCCTCCATTCTTCTGGCATCTCTGGCTTTCTTTTGCGCCGAAGAGTACGACACCGTCGCTATTGCCGTCAAAATACCGATAATTGAAATACTAACCAATAATTCAAATAATGTGAACCCCAAGTTTCTTTTTTTCATTTTTAATTTGCACAAACAACATATAACTTATCGACTGTATCCCCAATTCCGCATCTACTTTGCGAATTTATATCATCATCACCTTGCCCCGAATCCAAACCCACCTTCAATAAAAAACCATCACCACTATTAGTTTGCTCATAAGTATAGCCATATCCCAAATTTGTCACTGCCGACATATATGTCGAAAAAGTTGATGCCAGACTACCTCCCGTACCAACTGGCGTAGGATATGCCTGTTTATCGTTATAATACAATCTCAGGGCACTTTTAATTGCTCCCATATCCTGTTCTTTTTGGGCATCTTTAGCTCTTTCCCGTGCTCCCATAAAATTCGGCAGCAATATGGCCGTTAACGTAGCAATAATCGCAATCGATACTAATAACTCGACTAAAGTAAAAGCTTTTTTATTGGAAGACTCCATGGACATCTAAACTGGTATTGGGACTGGTAATAACATAACAATAAGTATGGCCACATCCTGGTAGAGGAGGATTTTTACAATCAGAGTCGGCCGTGTTTTCCAGTTGGGCCATTAATGCAAATTTTTTTGGCTTAGCGATATCATCCACTTTATAACAAAACGGTGCCAAACTCGTATTCTTTTCTTTCGGCATTACCTTCATATAAACATAAGTTCCATCCATTAATTGGCCTCCGGTTGTTAAGTCAAGAGTCGGTGGAAACTTGTTCAAATCTGTATAATATAAAATTAACGCTTTACTCAAAGCACTCAAATCACCTTTTCTAGCCACATCATTAGCTTTTCTTCTGGCCGTCTGAA